>JBDRII010000001.1:0-14315 GCA_043816085.1 Patescibacteria group bacterium
AGTTGCATTGTTCCTACTTCTTGTTTTTTTAAAGCTTCAGCAATTTCTAAACTGCCATGCAAGGCTTCAATAGCTTCAAATTTAAAATATTCAGAAATATCTTGTTTTTCTTTTTTATGTAGCTTATGAAATTTCTCCCAATTTAAAATCTTTCCAACATGAGGACCTTTGTCACCCTCTTCTCTTTGTTTAATCTCTTTTCTAGATTCCAGGTCATAGGCAATCCTATAATATATATAACAATCAATAATTATACTTAGCCAAAATAATATCATTTTCCACGAAACCATGCCAAAAACTAAAATAAAATTTAAATTTGCTTCAACATTTTCATATATTTGCCACAAAAGCAGAAGAATTCCACCTATTCCCAAAGCAAATAATATGCCATTATATATTCCCCTAATAACTTTTTTTATTTTTTCCTCTTTAATAGTGCCAAGAGTTATTTTTTTCCCAAAATAAACAACTTGTTTATCAAAATAACCATAAGCGCTATCAAGTCCTTTACAGTTGTCGCAAATCACATGATGACCAGCTCCGCTAACTGAAAAACCAAACCCATTACATGTGGGGCAGGTAAAAATTTGCATTTTGATTTGTTTTTGGTTTTTCTTTTCCAACATTATTTTATTTTTTCAACTAAATCAAAAACATAATGATAATAATTTTCCGTTATCATTCCACTAGCTAATAAAACATTATATATCACAAAAACTGGAATCAATATCCAGGCTAATACCAATACAATTAAAACAATTGTCCACACAATAGTAATAAAAAATAATACCAAAAAATGAACAATTCTAACAAAAAAACTAATTATTCGGCTTGAAATATCATTATAACCATACATTGGAGTAAGTAGATATTTAAAAAGCAAGCCAATATTCAGGCCATGAGCAAAATCTTTGATAGAAGCAATAGTATATTTTAAAACCTTTAAAAGCCCGTTTGAATACCACCAGATAGGAAAATAAACAATATTAATAATAATATCCTTTAACAAAAATCTTAAAGTATTTACTAATATTTGCATATTTGTACTATACCATAAATTCTCTATTTTAATAAGCCCCAAATTAATTTGGGGTTTATTAAAAAAATAGTATTGACAAATTAAAAAAAATTTTCATATAATGTACTGCTAGCTGCTTTGGAATGTGGGTCCCAATAGTAGCTTGAAAGAAGGTCAGCATGCATAAGCATCTCCCTCTCCTCCCCCCTCTCCTCCTCGTTCTTTCTCTCCTCGTCCCGGCTCACGGCATCCCGTTCCCGCCTGACCCGCAGCACACCTACGAGTGCTACTACCCTACGGTCAGGGGTGTTCCAGGGTACGCCGATCAGGAGATGGCCACCGAGTTCGGACACTTCGACTTCGGAGCCTTCCCTGCCGTGGAAGAATCCGACACCTGGATCAGGACGGTCCACAACTGGGGTGTTCCACAGCGTGGCTTCGACACTCTGTACATCTCCAAGGCCAATCTCTCACAAGATCACCGTGACACGTGGTGGTTCAAGGAGCACGGCAACTACGATCTGGATCCGGACAATCCCCTCTGTCCGAACCCGGACCCGCGATCACACGAGTGATCAACTTCCATGGACTAGCGGCTCATGAGCCAAAAGTCAGACAGACATGGAAATCAAAAAACTTCGACCCACATAAGGGGACATCTGTCTGTTCCCTATTTCCCTGTAAATCTCTACAAGGTTTATAGAGAAGCACTCATCAATAAAACAATAAATATTGTATTAAAAACATTGCTGAGTAAACTCCTCGAAAAACAAATTCGTAATAATTATAAAAAGAATTAAACCTAATTTTATTTTGATAATAATCTGGAAAAGAATATTTTGTAATATCAATAAATAACATCATAATAATTGTAAGCATTGCCCAAAATAATATCCACGCATAAGGATAAGCAAAAATTGCAGCAACTACTAACATCAATAAAACAAACCGATCAGAAAAAGCATCCAAAATTCCTCCATTCCAAGTAACTTGTCTTTTTAATCTAGCAAGTCCACCATCCAAACAATCTATAAATTTAGCAAATAGCCACAAAATAAAACAAATCAATAAAAAATATTTTACTTGAAATATTATTAATCCAAACATTATGAAGCCTAGGGGAAACCTTAGACTAGACAAAATATTAGGAGTTACCCATTTAGGTAAAGCTTTAATAATTGGCAAAAACAAATTATCCCGTTTTTTATTAATTCTTTTCAGATAATTCTTTTTCATTTGGTTTAATAACTAAAAATAATAAAATTGCTATTACAAAAAATAAAAAATACCATAAATCCCAGCCTAATATTGTCAAAGCCACTAATCCACAAATATTTACTCCTGATACTAACATTATAGCAAAAGCCTTTAAATCATATCTTTTAGTCAACTTATATAATAAAACCCCTCCAGGTCCAACTAATACTGCTGCTATTATAATAATTATTAAACTAGACATTCTAAATTCAATATTCAAATTCAATTCCAAAAATTTTAAAATAATTCCAATTAAAATACATAAAAAACTAAAACTTGTTTCAAAAAACCATATTGGTTGCAGGGCTTCTTTTTGAGTCATATTATTTGTTGAAACCTTTCGATACTATTCTTCGACTCGCTTTGCTCGCTCAGAATCACTCAAGGTTTCCTACAAATAATCCTGAGTGATTTTGAGCGAAGCGAAAAATTGTATCGAAGGATTATGTTAATTAGTTAAAACTTATATAAATATAAAGCATTTCTCTTGTGCGGTTTTTCAACCTTAATTGGCTTTAATCCTTTTATGGGAAAAACATAAGATATAATATACGTTCCTTTTTTTAATTCTTTTTCAAATTTAATCAGTAATTTTTTTCCCAATTTATCTGGCATACCAAATAAAAATATTGCATTAGCATCACTAAGATCTGCTTTAAATAAATCTCCAAACTTAATTATAGCATTTTTATAAAAAAAAGATCTAAATTTAGCTACAAAATAAAAAGGCATGCCCATTTCAATCCCTTTTCCCTGACATTTAAATTTCTTACTAAAATAAAATACTACTCCGCCCATTCCACATCCCAAGTCATAGAATACATCACCTTCTTTTAGGGCAATCATTCTAGCAGCCCTTTTAATATCTTTTTTCCAGGTAGGCACCCAAGGCGCAAAAGAAAGCCCAGCCCACGCCACAGTTATTAACATTAATAAAATTATTGCAACAAGTGCTAAAATCATTTTCTTAAACCTTTCATTAAATCTAAATAAAATTTTATATTATGAATAGTTGCTAGCCTCTGGCCTAAGGGTTCATTTGAAATAAATAAATGGCGTAAATAACTCCTAGTATAATTTTGGCATGTTTCACAAGCACAATCTTTCATTATTGGCTTAAAATCATTTTTATATTTCTTGTTGGTGATTCTAATAACATCATATGGGCTCGTCAGGGGACTCGCCCTACCCTTACCTTTTCGGTAGCCCGAGTCCCCGGACGAGGGCACTTTAATAAATAGTTGGCCATGTCTGGCATT
Organism: Patescibacteria group bacterium; assembly: GCA_043816085.1. GTDB lineage: Bacteria > Patescibacteriota > Patescibacteriia > UBA9570 > JAHJKD01 > JBDRII01. The sequence continues at coordinate 3,535 of JBDRII010000001.1, forward strand.
TCTAGATGGCAAAACACAGTCAAACATATCTATTCCTTTTTTCACACATTTCTTAATTTGCTCAGGCTTTCCCACACCCATTAAATACTTAGCTTTATCTTCGGGCATTTTTGGCAATAAATAATCTAAAACTTTATACATCTCATCTTCTTTCTCACCAACAGCTAAACCACCTATTGCATAACCATCAAAACCTATTTCTGTTATTTCTTTCAAAGATCTTAAACGCAAATCTTTATAAACTGACCCCTGAATTATTCCGAACAATAAAGGACGTTTATTTTTTGAAATATTTTTTGTTTTTTTATCAAAATGTTTTTTTGACCGTTTTGCCCAAGCAGTTGTCAATTCTAATGATTTCTCTGCATAGTCTTTTTTACACGGATATGGCGTACATTCATCTAAAACCATAATAATATCAGACCCCAGCTTAAGCTGAATATCAATAGACTTTTCTGGTGTTAAAAAATGCTTTTGGCCACCATCATATGGAGACTGAAATTCAACCCCATTTTTCTTTATTTTCCGAATGGAAGCTAGTGAAAAAACCTGAAAACCACCAGAATCTGTTAATATTGGCCCAGGCCATTGCATATATTCATGCAAATCCCCTGCCTTATTTATAGTGTTTTCTCCTGGTTTAAGATGTAAATGAAACGTGTTAGATAAAATTATTTGCGCCCCTAATTTACCCACTTCCTTACAAGTTAAGTTTTTTACAGCCGCTTTAGTGGCAATAGGCATAAAAAAGGGAATTTTTATAATTCCTCGTCTAGTTTTTATTTGCTTTATTCTCATAAATGTTATTATAATAGAATCATGGAATTTTGGAAACAAAGAGACGAATATATTTTAAAACTGGTAAATTGGATACCTTATTGGATAAAACCCAATCATATTTCAATTTTTCGTATTATTTTAATAATACCCATAACATATTTGTTAATTGAACAATATTTTATCTGGAGTTTACTTTTATTCTTATTTGCCTTTGTAACAGATATGGTAGATGGTGCTCTTGCTCGGTCCCGAAACCAAATATCCAAATTTGGAAAAATAATTGATCCCATTGCAGATAAAACAACATATCTTATATTTTTTATTTTAATAGCCTATCAAAAAATAAATTATTTAATATTTATTTTTACTATTATTTTAGAGGTTGATATAGTTTTAATTGGCTTGATTTTTTGGTTAGTTATGAAATTTGTAAAAATTGGCATTAAAGAAGAAAAAATTGGTGCAAATTTTATTGGAAAAATAAAAACCCCAATTCAAATCGTAGGTATTATTATTTTAATTTTTGCTCTTAAATTTGGCTGGACAGTTCTGTATGCTGAAATATTTTTAGGCATAGGTGCAATACTTGCTTTTATAAATCTATTATTTCACACTCTAAACATCAAACAATTTAAAATAATAAAAAATTAAAATTTATATTAATAAAATAATTGAATTTCGAGCGTATTTATTATTTATTAATTAAAAAAACTTTTCGAGAATTTATGTGCTATGCGTAGTCTGCACGAATAAATTCGAAAAAAGTATTTTTTAATTTATATATTTTAACCTTCAACAACCCCTTTACCCTCAGCCCCGTCATCCTCCTCTAAATCAGTAGTAATTTTATCAGACTCTTGGGTTAGGGTTTGATCTGTATTAACATCCGTAGCTGTTAAAATAGCTTTTTCTTGTAATATTAAAAGTTTATTTATATCACTTTGTTTTGGTGTAACAGAAACACTAAAATCTATTTTTTGCTCCAAATCTTCTGGTGAAGCCAAATCTACTTCAAAACTTACTTTATGATTTTTACTATCATAACTTACTCCGCTTGTTGCATCACCTTCATATTTCACATCATCTGGAAGTGTAGTTTCAATAATTATATCTTTTAGCTGTGAACCTTTAGTAGTATAAGTCCAAAAAATTACATAGGTTGTTTTTTTGCCTACTTTCGGAGGTAATGGACCATCACCAATTTTCGTTAGATCATTTTTATAATACCGGCCATAAGCATACAAATCTATCCCCCCTATCAAAGATGTCTTTAATTCACTAGTCATTTCTAAATTCACATTTTTTCCATCTACCTTGGCTGAAGATACATAAACAATAGCTGTAATTTCTTCCACATTCTCATCTATATTATTTTTTACTGTATTTTCAAATGTAATTTTTCTTGTCTTATTTGGTCCCAGCTCATCTATTTTATCCAAAGTCATCTTAGATTGTTTTGTAGCATCTCCGGTAAATTCTACTTCAAATTCTAAATCAGACAAATCTACTTCTGAAGTATTTTTAACTTCTAACGTATAATTTAAATCTTCTCCAGCTGAAGCTGATTCCGCGCCTTTCAATTCCATGGAAATTTCTGGATTTGTTACCAGAACTAAACTAATTTTTTCAACCTGAGGATTAAATTCTCCATTTGGTTCTACTAATCCAAACTGAAATTTAAACTCTTCAGTTTTACCTGCTTCAGAATTTAAAACCCCTGTAATTTTAATAGTTTCTTTTTCACCAGAATCTATCTCTTCAAACATCCATATATTATTATTAGAAAAAAAATCTGGATCAGCTGAAACCAAAGTAAAATCATCAGGATAATCTATTACTACTTTCCCATTCTGCAAAACATATTCTGAAGTATTTTCAAAAGTAATGTTATATTCAAATTGTTCACCAGTTCTGACCTGTTGAGGCACGTCAATATCCAGACTTATTACAGACGATGTTAGTACGGTTGAAGCTGAGGCTGAGGCTTGAAACTCTGAATTAAAATTTGCTGGTTTATAAATAAGCAAAGCATTGAATGATTTAGTAGCGCCTTTTTCTCCTACTAGCTGTCCTTTTATTGTAATTGTTTCGGTTGTTGAAGCAGAAATATCTTCCAAATCCCAGGCATTATCTGTGCCTTCTCGTGTTGGAATATCAGACTCTTTAAAATAAAAACCTTCTGGATAATGAATAGATAAAACTCCTTCGGAAATATCTACGGTTTCTTTATTAATAATTTCCACTTCAAATTCTAATAAATCGCCTGAAGATGATTTTTCAGGTATTACTATATTTATCTCAGCTTTATTACTTTCTTCTTTTGAAAATTTATCTTGGATTAAAAAATAACCACCAATTAATGCGGAAATAACTGCAATTATTAATAAAAAAACACCTAAAAAATTCCATACTTTCTTTTTAGGATTTTTTCGGTCTAATTTAGTCATATCAACTTTTTCACCTTTTTCATTTTGATATATACCTTTTAGGCCAGTTTCTATCTTTTCTTTAGAGTCCTCAAGCCTTTTTTTAACTTGCTTCCGTTTATTTTGAACTTGCTTATTTAGTTTTCGTGTTTCTTTCTTAGGCATGTAAGGATTATATCAAAAAATTTTCAGTTTGTAAATCATAGTCTAACTGTTCTTTTAAAAAAATATCAACTTTTCTATTAATGTCCTTCCATAAATCATCAGAAATTTTTAATCTAGAAATTTTGTTAAAATCTTCATAAATTAAAAATTTTAAAACCTTATTTAAATCAGATTTATCTGACAAATCTGGCTCATAACCTAGTCCTTTTAATATCTTTAAAATACTAGCTTTAATTATTAACCAATTAATTTCATTTTTATTCAGTCTAACTAAATTATCTTTTAATAAAGAAAATAATACTTCATCCTTTTCATTATGACCAATCAAACTATCATAAATCTCTACTAAATAATTTGCAACACTAATCTTTTCATAATTTTTTCGTAAATTATAAAAACATTCTTTTTGTTTAGCTCCGGCTAATTTATCTATAGTTTTTGTTTTAGCAATAAAAAAATCAGACAAACAAAAAGGTTCCACGTGCCCAGCCATTTTTGACTTTGTTTTTTTCACGCCTTGAGCCCGAACAATAATTTTACCAAAATCTTTAGTATATATTTTATATAACCTATCAGCGTCTCTATAATCACTGGCCTTTAATACTATACCTTCAGTTTTATATGTTTGGGACATATTGCTTAATAAAATTAAAAAAATAAAATTCGTTATTATACATATTGTAGAGACGCGATTAATCGCGTCTCTACATCCATATAAAAAAAATTTATTTTTTTATTTTAAATATTACTAATAATTTTATATCATCAATCTTAATCTCATCTTCACCTTCACCCTCAATCCAATCCGTACTAACTGTATTTTTCATTAATTCTGATTTATTACTAGAAATAACTTGTTTAACACTCTTGTCATCTGTTTGATAAATAATTTCTACTTCATCATTAATAGTTAATTTCTGTTTTTTCCTTAAGGAATTAATACCTCGAATAATTTCCCTAACCATACCTTCTTCTTTTAATTCATCAGTCAATTTTGTATCTAATTCGTCTTTATCCCCAAATTCAACATTTTTCACATTAACTTCGTCTTCAATTAATTCTACTAGCTCTTTATCCAATTTTTTCCCTTCTAAACTTAATTTATTTAAAGGCTGGCGCACTCTAATCTCTTCTTTTTCTCTTAAAGCTAATCCTGTTTCTACATATTCTCTAACCTTAATCATATTTTCTAATAATTTTTCATCAATTAACTTTTTATCATACCCTGGCCAATCTTCTAAATGGACCGATTCCTTAGAACCATCAAGCTCTTTATATATGTTTTCAGCAATAAATGGAGTAAACGGTGCCATTGTTTTGCTTAAAACCTGTAAAACATATTTCATGGTTGATAAAGCTGCTTGTTTGTCTTTTTCATCTTCGCTCTTTATTCGATTTCTAGAACGCCTTAGATACCAAGTAGATAAATCATCCACAAATTCTATAATTGGCCGTGAAGACAATACTAAATCGTAATTTTTCATATTTTCAGTAACTCCATTAACCAAGGAATTAAGTTTTGCTAATATCCATTTATCTAAAATATGCTTAGAATTGTCTGTTGCTTCCACTTTATCATCAGCAAACATTTTATAAAAAGACATTACATTCCCTAAAATCATTATAAGCTTTTTGAAAACCTCATCTACGCCTTTTTCACTAAACTGCAAACTTTCAGCCCGCATAACCGGAGAAGAAAGCAAATAATAGCGCATAGCATCTGCTCCATATTTATCTATCACCTCTTTGGGGTCTGGATAATTTTTAAGTTTTTTGCTCATTTTTTGGCCATCTTCAGCCAGCACTATGCCATTGGCAATTACATTTTTAAAGCAAGCTTTATCCATTACGCCAGTTGATAAAATTAACAAATAATAAAACCAACACCTGGTCTGGTCTACTCCTTCAGCAATAAATTCAGCTGGAAAATTCTTTTCAAATTTTTCTTTATTGGAAAAAGGATAATGCATTTGAGCATATGGCATAGAGCCACTCTCAAACCAACAATCCAAAACATCTGGAATCCGTTTCATCTCGCCCTCACATTTTTCACACTTAAAAGTTAACTTATCCATTTTATCTTTATGCAAATCATCAATTTTTTCACCTGTCATGTCTTCTAATTCCTTTTTTGAACCAAACACTTTCATTTCATTACATTTTTCACATTTCCAAATTGGCATAACCGAACCCCAAAATCTCTGCCTGGAAATTGACCAATCCTCTGCTCCTTCCAACCATTTACCAAACCGGCCTTCTTTAATATGGCCTGGAACCCAATTAATGTCTTTTGCTAACTCCAGTGCTTTCTTTTTTATCTCTGTTACCTTTATAAACCAAGATGAAGTAGCATAATTTAATAATGGTGAATCACAGCGCCAACAATGCGGATAGCTATGTTCATACTCTTCTGTTTTCCACATCAGTCCTTTTTTCATGAAATCTTCAATAATCTTTTTTTCCGCTTTTTTTACAAACATGCCTTTATAATCAGGCGCATAATCATTAAACTTTCCATCTATATTTACGTCCATAATAATTGGAAGATTATTATCCTTAGCCGCTTGCATATCTATTTCACCATAAGATCCATTTATAGTAACAATGCCAGTGCCTTCAGCAATTTCTACATAATCTGTTCCATATACATGATAAACTCCTTTATTTTCTTTAACTTCCGGAATATTTTTAAACCAATCAACAATATGTTTATACTCTTTTCCAATTAAATCTTTGCCCTTAAACTCTTCGATTATTTCAAAATTATCATGGCCCTCCATTACAAAATCAATCTGATCTTTACTAAATATTAATTTTTCTTTTCCCACTTTAGCTTTTACATAATCAAAATCAGGCCCAATTGCCAGCCCCATAGTAGATATCGTACTCCAGGGGGTAGTAGTCCAAGCCAACATATAAGTTCCTGGCTCATCTTTTAATTCAAATTTCCAAATACCAGAATTATCTTTAACATCTTTATAGCCCTGACTAACTTCTGATTGGGAAAGTGTTGTCTCACAACGCGGACAAACATGCATAGATTTATGACCCTCGTAAACCAAGTCTTTATCCCACAAAGTTTTAAACACCCACCAAATACTCTCCATGTAATCAAGATCCATAGTTTTATAAGCATTTTCCATGTCAGCCCACCGACCAATTCTGGGAATAAACTTTTTCCATTCATCAGCATAAACTAAAACTTTACTTCGGCATGATTCATTAAATTTATCAACGCCTATTTTCTCTTCAATGTCTTTTTTACTTTTAATATCCAATTCATCTTCCACAATATTTTCTATAGGCAAACCATGGCAATCCCACCCCCAAATTCTCTCCACCCTGTATCCATTCATGGTCCAAAATCTAGGCACAGCGTCTTTCATAAGAGACGCGACAATATGTCCATAATGTGGAGTCCCCGTAGCAAATGGCGGCCCATCATAAAAAACATAGTCACCATTAGGTGCTTTTTTATCCACTGATTTCTCAAATATTTTATTCTCTGTCCAAAACTCTAAAGTTTCTTCTTCTTTTTCTACGTATCGATTTTTTTTAAGCATATTTTTCTATATCCTCTCCCCCAAAGATAAATATAATGTTAGTTATTTTTGTTGAGGTAAGTTAATTTTTAAAATAAAAAAAGTGGTTACCTGAGGTTCCCGTATAATGGGAAGGTACCACCTCTATTTTTTGCTTATTTTCTGCTATTACGGGCTTACCCGTCCCACTCTACTCATTCCGCATCCTTGGAACTTTCTAAGGGACACTTCTCTAGTGATCGCTAGAGTTATAACGTGTTTAAAATTGTTTAAACATTATATAGAAAAACCGCTACTTTTGCAAGTGCACTCCAGCCATTTCAATTTTGGCTTCATTTTCCTCTACCCACTCCATTGTATCTTCATAAATAAACTGAATTTCACCAGTGCCAAATGGATTATAACCATTTAATATCTCTTCTCCATCATTAAAGCCATCGCCATCAGTATCAGCTTTATCTGGATTAAGACCTAATATATCTTCCCATATATCTGCCACTTCGTCGTCATCTGCATCTTCAGAATTATATTGATCATAATCTACTAAAAATACTGCCGCTCGATATTTACAGCTAGCAGAAGTTGCGGCTAAAAAGAAACACTCATTAAACTGTTCTTCGTCATAAGCGCTTTGATTTGTGTTACTATTTGCATTAACATTCTCATTAGAATTTGAATTTAGATTCGTATTTAAATTAGTATTAGTATTTTTATTTGAATTCAAATTAGTATTGGTATTAGTATTAGTATTTAAGTTGGAATTTAAATTAGAGTTAAAATTCTCATTTTCATTAGTAAATAAATTTAAATTTTGATTTGAATTTATATTCTCATTTGCATTTTCATTAATATTTTCATTCTCGTTTTCACTTTCATTAATAACGTCACTAAATGCATCATTATTTATATTTTCAGAAATAATTCGATCTCGATTTGGAATAGCATTTTTTACTAAACTATTTTCCAAAGATACTAATTTACACGCAAATTCAATTTCCTGACCAGTGGGCACCATAAAAGGATTAATAATATAAAAAGCTAGCGTCTTTTCATCTGCTACTTTTTGTTTAGATTTTATACTTTTTAAAAATTCATTAGCCTGCTCAGCAGTTATATCTTCTCTAAAATGTAATTGAATCTCTCCCGGTTTTTGGCTATATTCATCTTTACTTTTTTGATACACACTAACACAAGCATCATATTCTTTTTGACCAAAAACCATATCATCTGCTATTTTTACTTTTTCACCATTGGGCTCACCTGATCCAAACATATCCAATGAAATACTAGTGCCACCAGTAAAAAAATAAACACCAGCTGACACTAAACCAGCTAATATTAAAGCCATTATTATAATTAACACAATTTTTGATCTTTTTGACATATATTTATTTTATTTATTACCCTTTTTATTATACCCTTTTAATTTTACCACTTTTTTGGAACTTCTGCTACCCCTTAAAATTTCAATATTATTTTTACTTATTTTAAAATTATCAGACAATAAATCTATTAAAGCGCTGTTTGCCTTCCCTTTTTCCGCCTTTTCTTTTATTTTTACTTTTAAAAAATCACCCTGTTCTCCTACAATTTCACTTTTAGAAGCATTGGGAATAACTTTTATATTTAAAACTAATTCGTCTGATTTTTGATATTGGTACATCTAATTGTCCCGTCCCTTAAGGGGCGGGATATTTAACTTAATATTTTCTAGTAACAATTCAAATTCTTTATATCCAGCTTCTCCATTTAAATGGCCCCCATTTTTTATTAAAAAATACTCTCCATTTAAATTATTCTGCAATTCCTGGCCTTTTTCAATAGGAACAAAAACATCATTATCTGACTGAAAAATATAAAAATTATTACAATTATTTTTTATAATTTTCCAATAAAAAATTTGATCTGCCATATATTTTGTATATTGACCATATTTATTATCTTGTTTTCCAACAAAACCCTCAACAAGAAAAACAGCTTTGGCTTTATATTTTTCTAATACATGTAAAATAAAAGCAACGCCTAAACTATGCCCCACAAAAATAGTATTTTCATTAATAAAATTTTTATAACCATCCAAGACATTCATCCATGCTTTTAAACTATGATCTGCAGGGGTTGGAAACTGAGGGATAATCACTTTGCATTCTAACTTTTCCAGCTCACCTTTTAACCATGGAAACCAATTTTCATCTGGACTTCCACTCACTCCATGAATTATAAAAACATTTTGCATTAAATTTATGACTTTTTTCTTAACTTATCATACTCCTCAACTGACATTTCAATATCATTTAAAACACTTCTAAGTAAGCCTATTCCTAAATTTTCATTTCTATGCAAAGGTATTACAGTAGTACATTTATTTATAGGATGCTCAAGAAAAACATGGCTTCCTTTTTGTCTTAAAATTAAAAATCCTTTTTTCTTAAGGATTTTTAACATCTTTTTAGCTGAAATTGGAACTAATTTTGGCATTACTTTGCTAATTCAACCATTTGCACTCCGATAAATTCATTTTTCGGAACTTTATTCTTATATTGTTTTTCTTCAATTTCCAAACACAATTCAATTACTTCCTCTAATCTTTCAAATAATTGAGGTAAAGTTTTGGCTTGAGTATAACAGCTTTTAAGACTTGGAACAGTCCCTACAAAATAACCACTTTCATCTTTTTCAATTAATACCGGAAATGAATAATTTTGTTTTTTAGATTTCATAATAATAAACTAACAATTTTTCAATTATTTGTCAAATTTAACCAAAAAATAATATTTTATTTCACCTCTTTATATACCTCTCTATAAACCTTCAAAGTTTCTCTGGCACATTTTTTCCACGAAAAAATTTTGGCCTGCTTTTTACCTTTTTTTATTAATGAAGTACGTTTTGTTTTTAAACGCAAAACTTGCGACAAAGCTTTTTCTATAAATTTAACCTGTTTAGGATTGACAAGTACTGCAGCCTTACCAGCCACTTCAGGCAGAGACGATACATCTGATGTAATAACTGGTGTCCCCAGGCTCATAGCCTCTAAAACTGGCAAACCAAATCCTTCAAATAAAGACGGGAAAGCAAAACAAGTTGCACTGGAAAGAAGCGCCACCTTTTCTTCGTGAGTAACATAATTTATATAATGAACCCGGCCACATTTAACTTTTTTTACCTCATGAAAAAATTTATCAAATTTCCAGCCCTTGGCTCCAGCAATAATTAATTTAAAATCTTTATATTTTTTATGATCACTACATACTAAATTATCAAAAGCACGTACTAATAAATCCAAATTTTTTCTAGGCTCTACTGTACCAATATAAAACACAAAATTGTCGCCTGTTCGAAATTTCTTTTTTACTTTATTAATCTTATTTTGTGAAATTTTCTTTTCTTTTTCAAACCCCTCATAAATAACTTCAACATCTTTTGGCTCAGCTTTAAACACAGTTTTTAAATCTTTTTTAGTTGACTCTGAAACAGCAATAATTTTTTTAGCCCTTTTTACAGACCGGGGAACTAAATATTTAGTAGAAAAATTTTGCTTAGACGGAAACCAAGATGGATGTTTATAAATAGCTAAATCATGAATAGTTACAACTGAAGGGATATCTAGACTAAGGGGTATAGTATTGGCCGGCGCATGAAATATATCTAAATTTTCTCTAGAAATCACTGCCGAAACTATTAAATGAGCATAGCCATAAGGCATATACTTCTTATATTGAGAAAATGGAAAATGTACAATTTTTACATTTTTTTGTTTAAACTCTTTGGTATTGGGAAACCTATGATCAAAAAATAAAACATATTCATTTTTTTTATCAATACCAAGCAAATTCCTCACCAAATAATAAGTATAATGCCCCACCCC
>JBDRII010000002.1:0-2049 GCA_043816085.1 Patescibacteria group bacterium
TCTTGAGGGCACAGGCAGAGGCAGGCGGGGAGCGTATGGTTGCGGTCCGTAAGGTCGCAGGTTCGATTCCTGCCAGGCGCACTTTTCGACAGGCTAGAAGGCTATGCAGAATTTTTTTATACCAATTTCAGAACTTTCAGGGGTTGGTCAAGCCACTGCTGCTAAGTTAAAAAAAATCAATCTGGAAACCATTTCAGATCTAATTTTATATTATCCCAAAGAATGGAAAGACTTAACTAATATTTCTAATATTTGCGATTTACAAGACGGAGAAGAGGTAACTATTAAAGCCACAATTGAGCTTATTGAATCTAAAAGAGCCTGGAAAAAAAGAATGAACTTTTGCGAGGCTTTGGTTCATGATGATACTGGCTCTATTAAAATACTTTGGTTTAATCAAACCTACATAACAAAAACACTGTCCCCTCAGGATGAAATTTATTTATCTGGAAAAGTAAATACAAATAAATATGGTCAGCACATGACTAATCCAGTTTATGAAAAAACTAATAAAAAAGAAACTACTCACACAGCTAGAATTGTTCCTAGCTATCCCCTTACTAAAGGAGTTACACATAAACAATTAAGATTTTTAATATCTAATGCTTTAGAAAAAGCAGACAAAATTCCAGAATGGATGCCAGAAAAAATTATAAAAAAATATAATTTATGTGATTTGGCCTGGGCTTATAAAAATTTACACTTTCCTGATAATTTTTCTGATTTAGAAGTGGCAAAAAATAGATTAAAATTTGATGAATTATTTTTAATTCAATTATATAGTCAAAAATCTAGGGAAGAATTAAAAAAACAAAAAGCTACTAAAATTAAATTTCATGAAGGAAAAATTAAACAATTTGTTGAGTCTCTTCCATTTAAATTAACTGATGATCAAAAAAAAGCAAGTTTTAAAATATTAAAAGACCTGGAAAAGGAAAAGCCAATGAATCGGCTTTTAGAAGGTGATGTAGGCTCTGGAAAGACTATAGTAGCAGCCATAGCTATGCTAAATGTGGCTTTAAATGGCCAACAAAGCGTGTTTATGGCTCCTACAGAGATATTAGCCGAACAACACTATAAAACCCTGTCTGAGCTACTTCCAGATGAAAAAATTTCTTTAATAACTAAATCGAAAAAGAAAAAATTATTAAATTCAAATATTTTTATAGGGACCCATGCTCTTATTCAAAAAACAGTGGAATTTGAGGATCTAGCTTTAGCTATTATAGATGAGCAACATAGATTTGGAGTAGATCAAAGAAAAACCCTAAAAGATAAATCAGGAGACAATAAAACTATTCCTCATTTATTATCTATGACTGCTACACCTATTCCTAGATCGCTGGCTTTAACAATATATGGTGATCTGGATTTATCTATTATTTTAGAAAAACCGAAAAACCGAAAGCCCATAATCTCTAAGCTTGTAAATGAAAATAAGCGGGAAAATGCTTATCAGTTTATAAATAACCAGATTAAAAAGGGACAGCAGGTTTTTGTTATATGTCCTTTAATTGAAGAATCAGATAAATTGGGTGTGAAATCTGTCACTGAAGAATATAAAAAATTAAGTAAAGATATTTTTCCAGACCTAAGGATAGAAATGCTTCATGGAAAATTAAAATCTGATGAGAAAGAGCAGATTATGAATGATTTTCATGATAAAAAAAATGATATTTTGGTTTCTACTTCGGTAATTGAGGTGGGGATAGACATACCAAATGCCACAGTAATGATGATAGAGGGAGCTGATAGATTTGGTTTGGCTCAGCTACATCAATTCCGGGGGCGAGTGGGCCGGTCTGATATTCAGTCTTATTGCTTTGTATTTACAGATAATAAAACCCAGAAAACTAAAGAAAGATTAAACTTGTTTGTGCAAAGCGATAATGGTTTTGAACTGGCTGAATATGATCTGCAGCTACGCGGTCCGGGTGATGTATATGGAACGCAGCAAAGCGGCTTTTTAGATGCACTAAAATTAGCTACTCTAGCTGACCATCACCTAATCTCTCAAACAAAAGAGGCGGTAACCTCTGTACTGCCTGA
>JBDRII010000003.1:0-24591 GCA_043816085.1 Patescibacteria group bacterium
AAATATGGGTGTAGCGACCAGCGGGAGCGGAACCGCATATCCAGTGTTATCGGATGTAAATTATTTTCACTTTTTGTTTTTCAATTCGTTTTAAATAGTCAATTTAGTTATTTTTTTCTTCTACATTCATTTTCCGTTTTCTTTGTAAATTTTCCTTATATTGTTTTTGTTTCTCCGGCGATTGTGTTGTGATTCCACGATAATGGCCCGGTACAAATTTTATACGAAACATTTCAGAGGCAATCAGGGCAATTGCTGCTATATTATTATTTAGTGCTTTTCGTATGTGATTATAATAATTAGGCTCGCGCTTTGGTGACGGTTCATATCCAGCCTTAGACATCATTAATTCTAGGAATAGCAATGAGGTACTTCCGTTTCTATCGAGAAATGGATGAATATCTAAAAGATCATTGTGAAGTTTTGCGGCACAGAGTTCGTACCAAACTCTTTTTAATGTACTGAGTCGTTGATTGGGTTTTATCTTGGCCATTAGATTGTTTGCACGTGCTACTACGTCATCAACTTCGGTTTGAACATCTTCACTTAATATTCCTACCCTTACTGTGAAAGTTGAAATGTCTTCGGGATCTTTTCGTAAACAAGAGGCAGATTTAGCCACAATCTCTCGATTATTTGTGGCATGAAGTAATTCGATCGTCTCAAATGTAATTTCTGGTTCATCTTTTAATTCTTGAATTTTTTCTACCACTTGTTCTCTATTTCTATCTTTAGTAGCATAATATTCTTCTATTGTGTATCCATATAATTTTCCTATAATTTCCTGTAAATCAAATTTTTTGCCAGTTTGTTTTAATTCTTCAATCGCAAAATAAACCAGATCATCCTCAATAAAATCTCTATGTTCCTCAAATACTCGTCCAAAGGCTTCATTGATTTCGCCCTTTGATTGTTTTTTAAATTCAACCAAACTTTGAAATTCTTTATATAAATCTATCCAAAGCGGTTCGTTGGCAGATTCCTCTGGTGGCGTGTGATCTGCTGCAGCTCGCAGGTTCTCCATCACCTCTCGCAAACTTTTTTCAACATCTTCGGGTTTTTCTGCAATATAAAGAGCAGATTTTAACTCCTTAATTTTGGAGAGGAGTGAGGCAAGTACATCCTTGTCTTTTTCTGGTGCCGCAACACTCGGTTTTTCTGTAGGTGCCTGTTGTTCAGGTGCTTTTTTTTGAAAAGTTTGTTCTGGATTGAATCTCTCTGTTGTCATAAATTTGTTGTACTTATAAGAAGAAAAAATAGCTAAATTGATTATTTTTTATATTTAAAACAAAAAGTGAAAATAATTTATTTCCGATAACTCGTTTTTATGTGTATTTAACGAGAAGTAATTGATTAAATTTGTGTATTAGGCGAATATAATTTATAATTAAATACATACTCACTATAGTATATTAAATAACAATTGTAAACAACAAAATATTATGGAAAAATACATAATCCAGCTGGAAAATGAGCTAAAATTACGAAATTATAGTCCTAAAACTATTCAAAGCTATACCAGATGCTTAAAAGAATATCTCCGATATGCAATATCCCCTATTACTAATACTAACAGGGATAATGGAAATTATAATGATATAAAAAATATTGATATAGAAAAAATTAAGCTTTTTTTATTAGGCAAGCAAGCCAAAGGAAATTCATCTCAAACAATAAATCTATACTTAAACGCCATAAAATTTTTTTACCGGGAAATTATTAAAAATCCCCAAAAAATTGATATTAAATTCGCCAAGCGGACAAGCCGATTGCCAGTTGTCCTTTCCCGATCAGAGATTGACAAATTAATTAATACCAATAAAAATTTAAAGCATGGGCTGCTTCTAGGATTAGCCTATGGAGCCGGTCTTAGGGTTAGTGAAATAATAAATTTAAAAGTCAGAGATTTAGATCTTGATGAAATGGTGATTTATATCAAAAAAGGAAAAGGCAATAAAGATCGAATAACTGTTTTTCCTCTAAAACTAAAAGGCCAGATAGCCAAATATATTTTTGGCCAGCCAGCTGATGACTATGTCTTTCAAAGTCAGCGAGGTGGAAAATTAACTATACGGTCTGCTCAAAAAGTCTTTGCGGATTCTCTAAAAAAAGCTAATATAAATAAGCCAGCCAGCTTTCATTCTTTACGACACAGCTTTGCCACCCATCTCTTGGAAAATGGAGTAGACATTCGTTATGTTCAAGAACTGCTTGGCCATCAAAGTATCCGAACTACCCAACAATATACTAAAGTAACCAATCCTAGCCTAAAAAATATTGTTAGTCCTCTACAATAAAGAAATTAATATACGTTCTGGAATAATATATGTACGCAGAAATTATCCCTCAAATTAAAACTCCCAGATCTATTAGTGTTTTTGATTATAAGATTCCAGATAATCTGGATATAAAATCTGGAGATCTAGTGGAAGTAGAATTTCGAAAAACCAAAATAATTGGCCTGGTTTATCGTACAAAAAAAACTTCTAATATTAAATATCTAAAATCTATAAATAAAAAAATTAACGATGTTCAATTTAACGATGTTCAGGTCCAATTAGTGGACTGGTTAGCCAAATATTATTTTATCTCCCCTACCCTGGCCTTTAAAACCATTTTTCCTGATATTCCAAAAAAGACTAGAGAAAATATTAAAGACAAATCTTTATATTCCCAAAAAATTTCTATAAATAAAAAAGATATACCAAAAATTTCAGAGACGTTAAATAAAATATATCAAGATTTTCAAGATTCTCAGGATAAAAATAAAAAACCGAAAATATTTCATTATTCAGATATTAATAAAAAAACTGCTATAATCTCTGGATTGCTTTCTAAAATAAAAGGTCAAGTTATTATTGTTGTGCCTGAAATTAAAGATATTTTTATATATATAAACAATCTTCCTATAAATTTAAAAAATCAAACCGGTTATATTTATTCCGGTTTATCAAAAAATCAAATTTTTAATCAATATAAAAACTTTCAAAACAATAAAACAAAAATATTAATTGGCACAAAAAAGGCTATATTTTTCATTTCTAAGAATACCAAAACTTTAATAATAGATGATGAAGAAAATAAATCTCATAAAAACTACGACCAAAATCCTAGGTATCATGTAAGCGACATTGCCATCAAAATCAACAAAATTAATCCTGATATAAAATTACTTTTTACTTCAGAAGCTCCTTCAATAACAAACTATCACAAATTTCCCAAAATAGAACTACTAGAAAAAAATACAAACATTCAAATAATTGATATGGACCAGGAAAAAGATGGAGGCAATTATTCATATTTCAGCAATGAATTATTATATAGATTAGAAAATTGTAAAAAAGCTTTTTTACTTTTTAACCGCAAAGGCGAATTTAAACAATTTATATGTAAAAATTGTGATAATATTATGCCCTTAGAAGAAAACCAAGCATCATGTAATAAATGTGGCTCACATGATTTAAAAAAATCCATTTTCGGCATTAAACGCTTAAAAACAGACTTAGAAAAAATCTTTCAAGCCCCCAATTCACCGCGCCCGCTTCGCCAGCGAAGCATGGCGGGCGGGTTGGGGGTAATAAAAAAAATTATAGAAATAACTAAAGACAATGAAATGCCAAAAAATATCGATCAAGCAGATATAATTATTGGTACAGACTTTGCCTTAAGCTATATAAACAAAAAAGACATAGATCTATTTGGAGTAATTTCTATAGACCACGAACTAGCTGTTCCAAATTTTATGACCCCAGAAAGAGTTTTCCAAAAATTAGTTAAAATTATTAATCTAAATAAAAAAACTATTATTCAAACTCACTCTCCAAATCATCCTGTTATTAATTCAGCTAAAAATTTAGATTTTAATTCTTTTTATACTCAAGAATTAGATGACCGAAAAAAAATGAACTATCCCCCATTTGGAGATTTAATTAAAATTATTAATAAAAAATCTAAACAAGAAGAATATATTAAAAATAAACAAGACTTAGACAAATTCAAAAATAATGATAATATTATAATTGACAGGATGTGATAAATATTATACGGTAGCCCGAGTCTCCCCGCCCGCCTCGCTACGCGAAGCGTTGCGGGCAGGCGGACGAGGGCATATAATTAATTTGTTATGAAATTAAAAATTGAAACAGGTATTTCAAATAAAATATTACGCAAAAAATCCAAACCCATAAAGTCTGGTGATATTTCAAATATAGAAAAATTAATTTCTGATATGATAGATACTATGTATGAAGATGATGGTATTGGATTGGCTGCGCCCCAAATAGGAAAAAATATACAGCTTTGTATAATTGGCAATAAAGTCACACCAGATGAAAAAGACCTAATTTTAATTAATCCAAAAATTACTTTTTTCGGAAAAAAAACCGAAGTCCTAGAAGAGGGATGTCTTTCTTTACCAGATATTTTTGGCGATGTTGAAAGGTCTGTTAAAATCCGGGTAAAAGCCAAGGACCAAAATGGAAAAGAAGTTATCATTAAAGCCAAGGGCTTATTTGCCAGAGTAATTCAGCATGAAATAGATCATTTAAACGGAATTCTATTCATGGATAAAATTAAAATATGAAAAAAATATTATTCTTAGGCACACCCGACTTCGCCAATTTATGTTTAAAAAAAATTATTGATGATAATGATTTTTCAATTACTGTTATTACCCAGCCCGATAAACCAATTGGCCGAAAAAAAATTCTTACTCCCCCACCAGTAGCCCAGTTTGCTAAAAAAAATAATTTAGAATTATTACAACCAACAAAACTAAAACCTGAATTAATCCGTGATCTAAATCCAGAAATTGGCGTGGTAGTGGCTTATGGAAAAATTATTCCCGAAGATATACTAAATATTCCAAAATTCGGATTTATTAATCTGCACTTCTCCCAGTTACCAGATTTAAGAGGTCCCTCACCCATGCAAACTGCTCTATCAAAAGGATATACAAAAACAGGTATTTCTATCATAAAACTAGATTCAGGCATGGATTCTGGGCCTATTTTAGCCCAAAAAAGCATTAATATACACGAAAACGACAATTACATCACCCTTAGTGAAAAATGTGCAAAATCCGGCGCTAATCTTTTATATTCCACTTTATTAGAATATCTAAATAATAATATTAAATTAACCGAACAAGATAAAAATAAAGTCACTATTACTAAAATTATTACTAGAAAAGACGGTGAAATAAATTTAAAAAAAGATCAACCTCAAGATATAATTAATAAACTTCGAGCATTTACTCCTTGGCCTGGAATATATTTTATTCACAATAATAAACGCTTTAAAATATTAAAAGCTCATATAGTTGAAAGTAAATTAGTAATCGATCAAATCCAACCCGAAAGCAAAAAACCCATGTCTTTTGCCGAATTTAAAAAGGGTCATAAACTTGACTAATTTGTAAAATAACCATAGGGTGGAGACATCTGGAAAACCCGTTCTTTCAGGAGGAAAGAAGATGAAGGATATCCTAACCACGATTCTTGGGCTCATTATCCTGTCAATCGGAATCCTATTCGGACTCAACGTGGGTTTTGCTACCCACCTGTTTTATGCAGTTATCTTCCGTCTCTTATCTGAGACTCCTGCCATAGCAGCCACCTGGTGCGCCTTCCTGACCTTGGGTCTCCCCCCACTCTTCATCATCTTTATGGTAGTTCGTGAATTCAAAAAAGAAAACTATGAAAAGACTTTCATAGCCACCCTTTTACTTCTCGGATTAATTGGTGCTTTTGCTGGTGTTTTTTACATCACCATTGGAGCATTAATAATCGGTGAGATCCTTGAATTCATCAACTTCCTCTTATCCCTCGGGTCCGCAGCCAACCCCTTCTGTTCTCTCTTCTTGAATGGCTGCATCCCCAAATATTACTTCTTTCTGGCTTTTTCAGTTACATGAAAGCCTAAATATTTACCCAGCATGAGCCGGGTTTGAGCATCTATGGCTGGGATAGAGCCAAAGACAATCATTGATATTGGAAATAATAACCATTGAAAAAAGATGGTTATTATTTTAAATTTACGTCCTTTTTTTGGCGGCGGCGGTAGCAACAAAAACGACAAAACTGCACTAACTATCAAGCCAATCATAGCCGCGCTCATTAAAAACTGTAAAACATAGGGCGTATTTTGCACTACAACTAAATTATCAATTTCGCCGCTTGCTACCATCAAAGGCAGCCTACCTAAAACAAAAATAATAATCGGCGCAGTAGCCCAAGAATAAAAACCCTCCCCTAAATTTAAAATATATCGAATTTTTTTCACCCAAGAAATTTTTTTATTATGAGCAAAATGCCATATCATATAAGGAAAATGTTCCACTCCAAAGGCCCATCTTCTTTGCTGTTTATATAAATTAGAAAGAGACGATTTCCAATTAGCTCCCATTACTGTATCCATAGAAACTGGAATATACATGGGATGAGTTTGATAATCTCCATTATAATGTAAAAAACATTGCAAAAATATTCTAGAATCTTCAGTTACTATATCTGGTTGCCAAAAACCCACATCCACCAAAGTTTTAAAACTCATACTATGTGAGGAAAAAGTAAATAGCCGCTCAGGCCGCAGTTGCTCTGTCATTAACCAAAAAGTAGTTCCCATAGAGGCAATTCTCATAAAAGCTGGCGAATCCCAAATATTATTATTAAAAAGCGGAATCGGCTGAAAACTTACATGGGTTGGATTGGGATGATTTAAATATTGATATGTCAGATATGAAAAATACATTGGATGCACACAAGTATCAATGTCAAAAGACGAAACTATTACATTTTGATAAATAATATTTTCTTCATCAATATATTTTTTAGAAACTTTTCCCGCAAAATTTATGTTTGCTCCCTTACCTTTTACTTCTCCTGGTAAATTATCAGGATGATACGTTACAATTAATTTTTTAAATTTATGGCCATATTTTTCTCTTATTTTTTCCGCAATTTCACTAGAACTTTTTCTGTCCCGCTCTTCAGCTGCAAAAACAATAATCATATTTTTATGAGGAAAATCAGACTTAAGTAAACTTTCGAAAGTACTTTCTACTATTTCATATGGCTCCCCGCAAATTGGCAAAAAAATCAAATGATACATATTTTTCCATTCAGGAATTTCTTCACATTTTTTCAACCAATCTGTTTTTAATGATTTTTTATATCTATAAAATGAAATAAATAAATACAATAATAAATACAAAATTCTCATCAACCAATAAAAGTCAAAAACAATTATAAAATAAATCATCCACAAAGGTTTTACAAAAGATAAAACAAACATGGCAATCAAAGTAGACCAAACCAAAAACCCTGGAAAAATCTCTAATACTCTATATTTATAGTAATCTGAAATCATTTTAAAAAACCCACTTATTTAATCCCTCATATATCACATATGCAATTCCTCCGGCAAACACACAATATAAAATATATGATCCCCACTTAGGAAGTTTTATCTCAAACTCTGGTTTGCGGTCCCCTAGCTTCTTAGCTTTATAAAAAATTAAAATAATTAATATCCCTTCTAGCCCTCCTAAAATTCCCCCAGCAAAGCCAATAGCTTCTATAAAAGACACAACATTTAATAAAAATATAATAAGAGGAATAGTAATTACTAAAATCCAAGATAAAAACTTCTTAACTTTAAAATCATATTGAAAAGTCTCTCTCAGCACATTTCCCAGGGCCAGAAACGAAGTAGACATGGCCAGTATTCCAAATATTGCTCCAATAACCATAATGTGCCCCCCAATACTATTGCCCAACCCAACTATAGAACTTTCCGTAGTAGCCCTGCCTGTCACCCCTACAACTAAAAAAGCAAACAAAGCATAAATAACAATGGGGATAATTACTCCAAATTGAATGGCTTTTAATAATTTTTTTTCTTTTCCTTGTAATAAAAACCTAGCATCAGGAATAGCTGTTCCCGCACCTAGGGCAAATAATATTACTCCATAAGGAAGTAATATATATTCAATGTTAAATTCAGAAAAATTATTAAAATCAACACTAGATATTCCAAAAATAAATATTAAAGCAATCACAATAAACAAAAAAACTACCATTACTTTTTCTATACTAGTAATACTTTTCAATCCAAAATAAATACAAGCCGCTGCTAAACCAAAAAATATTAAACTATATATTGTTGGAGTTCCACCAATAACATTTCCAAAAAGCGCATGTAAAAACACTCCGATTTCTATAGTATAAGCAATCAAAGCGCCATAAATACTTAAAACTATGGCTACTAAACATACTCGCTTTCCCCAAGTACCCAAATATTTTTCTGCATATCCAGGTAATTGATGTTTTTGCTTGGTTCTTAAAGTTATTTCCCCATAAAAAAGAGTGGAGAGCAAAATAATAAAACCTAATATAAAAATATATAATATTCCAGCTAGAAAACCAGCTTTAGCTGCAACATATGGAATACCAAAAATACCCGCTCCTACAGCTGTGCCCACCAATAATGATATTGCTCCTAAAAACTGTTTATCAACTTTCATATATTACATCCAATTCTTTTTCTTTAAATAAAACAACGAAAAAATAATTGTTCCCAATATTCCTATAAATAAAAATAATATTACTATTGGATCATTTATCAATGGCATTCCATTAATGTTCATTCCATAAATTCCAGCGAGCAAAGTCAGCGGCAATAAGGCAACAGAAATAATAGTCAGAACCTTAATAACTCTGTTGGTTTTATTGGAAATTATTGCTTGATTAGTTTCATACAAATTTTCACTAATATCCAAATAATTATTTAAAATTATCCATACCTCTTCAATCCAGTCATGAATATCATCAAAATAAATTGGAGCTTCTTTGGTTAAAAATTTATTATTATGGTCAACTAAAGTATTTAAGGTAAATCTTTGCGGATCTATAATAGAACGAAAAGTTAAGATATTTCTTCTAAGTTCGGCCAACTCAATCATTAAATCCTTGCTAGTTTTTTTCTCAAATAATTGATTTTCAATTTTATTAACTGAATCAGAAACAATATCAATCATAGTATAAGTAGAACGGAAAATTTCTTCAATAATTTTATAAAATAAATATACTGAGTTTTTTCCAAAATAAATTTCTTGAACCTTTTGGTTTTGAGCACAACGATAAAAAGAATTTTTCAAGGCTTTGAAACGTTTCTTTTGAATAGTAATAACAAAATTACTACTAAGAAATACATCCAGTTCATTATTAATGACTCGATTTTTTTCACTGTTATATTCAGGAAAATTTAAAACTAAAAAAATATAATCTTCATATGAATCAATCTTGGGATGGATATTCTCTCGATAACAATCCTTTAGATCTAACGTATGAAATTTAAAATTTTTCTTTAAAAAGGCAGCTGCGGCTTGATCAAACTCATCAATATTGATCCATTTTAAATTTTTAGTTTTTATTGTTCTAATAGCCATATTTATAATGTAATAAATGATTTTCGATTACTCCAAGAACCTTTATTTTTTCTATTGAACACTGCCCTTACTTTATATCTATATAATGTTTTATCTTTTAAATTAATTAAATTTAACTCTTTTTTCTTAATTCTATATTTTCTTACTAATTTCTTTTTTTTATAAATTCGAACTTTGTAATTTTTAATTTTTCCTCGTGGTTTTTTCCATTTAAGTTTGGCTGTATTTTCGGTAATTTTAGTTGATTTTAATCCTTTAACTTTTTTTGGTTTAGTTCTTAGATTTTTTCTTTTAGAAAAACTTGATTGCCCTTCGCCATTTACAGCTGCAACTTTAAAATAATATTTCTTATTTGTTTTCAGCCTTCTTATTACTCGATTCTTTTTTGTCGCAGTATATTCACCTACATCCCAATTTTTCTTTTTTGTACCTACTTTTACAATATAAGAGGTTGCCAGCTCGTCCCCTGGCTCTGTCCATTTTATCTTAATTCTTTTAGGCTTTCTAAACTTTGATATTATATTGGTTGGGGGGCTAGAAGGGGCTACTGTAATCTTGGTTATTGTATGGGAAATTGTATCTTTGTCAAGGCTGTTTAAATTATCTGTAAGCTGTGTAGTTAAGGTAATTTCCCCATCATTAAAGCTCGAAAAACCCACGTCAGAAACAGTAGTAACTAAATCCGTAGTATCAGCTGTTGCCCATATTTCATCATTATTTTCTCCGTCTGTTATGGCTACATGTATATAACCAGATTCTGGAATTTCAAAAAAAGCTATATTCAAAAGAGCACTATCTTCATTTTTTGAATTTACTATATCTTCTGCATTTTCATCACCATCAGAAACATGAATTTCAGATGGCACTTCTAATGGATTTAAAAAATCAAAAATAGCTGAAAAAATATTTTCTCGATTTTCTTTTAATAAAACTGAATTTAAACCAAAAGGCAAAAATATACTCCGATATCCATTATCTACTTTTACTCCGGCACTATTTCCTGATTCACTAAATTCAGCCAAAGATGTTCCACCTTCTAAAACACTAATCTCATCAGCATCTAATCCAGAATTATAATCTCTGTCAGTTAATGTCAAATCTAATCCTAAAAAAATATCATCACCAGTCAGCGCACTTCCACCATCATTTCCCACATAACTTGCTTTTAAATAATTGCCTAAAATTATATTTGAGGCTGATCCATAATCTATAGAATAACCAATGTCTTGCCCGTTAATAAAAACTTTTCCATTATTATCTAAATAATCTTGTATAATAGTTTGAGCTTCAGTTGCTAACACTCTTTCGCCTGTATACCAAATAATAATATTAAATTTATTTAAATAATCACTACTTGGATATGTGCCACTCCGGGTATCATATCGTAAATATTTTATTCCATTTTCATTTAAAGCTTGTTCACTAAACCAAGCCAAATTATTTTGATTATACCATTCATATGCATCAGTCACCAACAAAACGTCCACCATCTCAATTAATATACTTGCCTCCCCATATCCAGTAGCCGTAGCTGTAATTGTAGCAGTTTGAGGCACACTATCAGCCTGTAATTCTATTTCAGCTTCTCCATTACTATCAGTAGTTACTGTAGAAGTTGTAGTAAACTCACCTGCAGTAGTAGAAAAATTTACTTCTTGATTACTATCAATTAAACTGGCTTTTATAGAAATAGTAGACTCGGAATCACTTGGAACCACTGGTAAATTTAAATTTCCACTTTCAGGATAATTTGCACTCAAAATAATACTATTTGCCACATTAGCAGTAGCGGAATTAGCGTCTATCAAACCTGAACCAAAAAACTGATCTCGTCCATCTACCCCCAAATCCACAGCTGTGCTTTCTAAAATTTGTTTAACTTGAAGTGGAGTAAGATTCGAATTTTTTTCTAATATCAATGCTGCTAACCCACTAACATGGGGAGCAGCCATTGAAGTCCCAGACGCTCCTACATAGCTACCAGTTCGATAGGTGCTATAAATTAAACCACCAGGTGCTACTACATCTACATTTCCAATATTCGAAAAATAACTAAGTCTTGTTCCCATGTCTTCATCGGGGTTCACAACTGAATCTGTTTGATTAATAGAACCCACCGAAATTGTTTCCTCAAAACCAGCTGGATAAAGCATCATATTTTCAGATTCATTTCCAGCCGCACAAACTATAACAATTCCATCATTATAAGAATTTGTTATAGCTGTTTGAAGACTTTGATCCCAAGAATACCCACCTAAACTAAAATTTATAACATCCAAATCATTTTCTCTGGCAAAATTAATACCTTCAATAATATCAACTGTTGTTCCAGAACCTCCGGCATTTAAAACTTTTATAGCCACTAATTCAACATCCGGAGCTACTCCAACCACGTCTTGATTATTATTTTCTGCACCCACTATTCCAGCCACATGTGTTCCATGCCAGTGATCATCTTGAGGATCATTATCATTTGATCCCACAAAATCATATCCATAATTAGGGCAGCTAACAGGTGATCCATTAACAATGCAACTATCACCTGGAAAAGCATACATGTTTGCATCCAAGTCTGTATGATTATAATTAATCCCTGTATCTAATATTCCTACTTTAATGCCATCACCAGTATATCCCTTATTCCAGGCCGCACTAGCTTTTACACCCTCATCATTATTAATCCCCCAAGGAGTTATTTGAGCTTTTATTTCATAAATATAGTTTGGTTGCACAAATTCAACAATACTATTATTTTCAATATATTCTATTTCTTGATTTAAATTTAATTCCAATAACTTAAAATCTTCAATATCTTCTTTTACATTTGCTCCGATTGATTTATTAAATAATTCAATTTGTTTTTCATTTACATCTTTAAATTTTATAATAACTTCATTTTCCACAAAATCTTGAGCATAACAAAAATTAGAAATCAAAAAAATTCCACCAATTAGAATACAAAATAAAAAACTATTTTTTAATCTTCGAAACAACATAGGCAATGATAATCATTAATAATCCAAAAATTGCTGAAATTGAAAATGGCCATAACAAAATATTTAAAAAGCTACCCACCACTTCTTGGATTAAATCAGTTAACAAATCCGAAAAATAACCTAGTTGCCCAAAATCTGGAGTATATATTCCCAAAAAATATTTTTGAATTAAAATTGATCCAACTCCCACAAGTCCAGGAAGGAAAAATATACTTCCTAGCCACTTGCATATTGTTACTAAATTTTTCTTTACCAGTAAAATTATTCCCAATATTAATAACCCAGCTAAAACAATTGACCCTATTAAAACATAACTGGTCCATTGAATTACGGTTTGAATTATTAATAAAGTATCTTGAATTTGGTTTAAATTTTCGCCCTGTGTATAATCTAATAAATTAATTTTGTCGGAAAATGCTTCACCAAAAAAAGGAACCTTTTCCATTGGTTCACTTATGTCTATTTCTAAATTTGCCTCTTCTAATTTTTGATCACTTTTAAATAAAGAAAAAATATTATCAATAGTTGCTTCTACTTGGGATTGTAACCAGGCAGCTGAAAAAGCACCTACAATATCTTCTATTCCACTTTCTATTATTTCTTCTCCTCCATTTTCATCAATATTTTTGTCTATTTCAACAAAATCATCTAATACAAAATTATCAACTGCTAATTCTACAAATCGATTATAACTATCTTGTTCTTCTAATTGATCTTTATAAAAATCAGGTGAAAAAAAAGAAAACTGAAGACTAATTAATACAAAAAAAGTGGGTATTAAAATCCACAATAAAAGCAAACAACATACTACAAAAAATTTTCTCATATTTTTTAATTATATTCCAATGAACTGTCTTCTGGCAATATTTCTATCCAAGTATTTCCTCTAACTAATTCTATTTCCTGATTATTTTCATCATAAAATTTTGTGCGGGTTAATCGATCTTTTTTCTCCCAAGTTCCTTCCACTATTTCACCCTCTCTAAAAACATAAACCTTACCTGAGCCTGTTACATTAAAATTAACTCGGCCTTTTTCCCCAGCAGACAACGCCTCTGGCACGCTTTGAACAACAATATTTTTAGCTGTTAATGTTTCATTAGTTGCCGGATCAACCTGCAAAACACCACCGTTTGTCCTGGTATAATTATTATTTTCCCGATCATATTTCCATTCCACATCATAAGAAGGTGTAGAAAATATTACTTTAATATTTTTCTCTTCTTCAGTTCGATCATCTAAATTTTTAGGATCACGAAATTTCCAGGATTCAAACTGAACCTTTTCATCTTCCAATTCCATATCTCGAAGAGCAAAGCCAATTAATTCACTTGAAGTATATAAATTATGTGGTGCAAACTTAGAAGTATCTCGCCAAAAAAATCTACTACCAGTTAAGGCGTTTAAATCTTTAATGCCCAGGCCATCAATAGCCCCCAAAGCCTCTGGTGAACCACCAGCATGAGTATAAAGAGCATCATATTCTGAAGCAAATTCTAAATATGTTGGGCGGGCAGACCGAACCGGTCCAATTTGAGAAGCATCTTCGCCGGCAAACAATGCCATAAACCTGGTAATTCCCCCCTCTACAATAACCTCATAAACAACTAAAGCTCGACTTAATCCATGTTGAGGCCGAACTTCACCTGAAGCTAAATTTTCTATCATAATAGCTACTGGCTGCTTATTAGCGCCAGTTGCATCAACCATCATCCCATCTAATCTTCTGGCAATAATTCCGGTTAGCACTTCTTCTTTCTCGTCAATCATTGGTAAATGAGTATCAGCTACTGACTGGTTTTCTGTATTTAAAATTGAGTATGCTATTCCTGCCCAAACTATAATACTAGATAATATTAAAAATCCAACAAAAATTCCTAACTGAACTTTTTGATTATATCTAATATTGTGAAATAATTTTTCTAAAAAATATTTTACCTCCATATTATTTTTTTAAAACAATTAGTTATATAAAACCTCGTTATCAACAGGCACAATTTCTACCCAAGTTTTACCAGGATTAAATTCAATTTCCTCATCAAAGCTATCGTAAAATTTTGTTCGGTCTCCTCTTTC
The DNA here is from genome assembly GCA_043816085.1 of Patescibacteria group bacterium. Classification (GTDB taxonomy): domain Bacteria; phylum Patescibacteriota; class Patescibacteriia; order UBA9570; family JAHJKD01; genus JBDRII01. Next base: position 14,521 of record JBDRII010000003.1, read on the forward strand.
TTCCTTTTTCCATGTGCCTTCAATATAGGCACCATCTTGAAACACTATCATATCACCCTCACCTAAAGTTTTAATATCAAGTCGGCCCGTATTTTCTTCCAACAAACTAGTCTCTGCATATTGAACAACGATATTGCTGACTGCTAACTGCTCTTCACTATTTTTATCAAGGTGTTCTACCCCCCCATTAAATCTTAGATATTCATTTGAATCTGCGTCATATTTCCACTCAACTTCGTAAGATGAAGAAGAAAAATTAACTTTTACATATTTTTCCTCAGTAGGTCGATTTTTCATTAAAGCTTCTTCTTTAAATTTCCAGGCATCATATTCCCCTTCTTGATCTTCTGTTAATAAATCTCTTTGGGCAAATAACATAAAATCTGAAGAAGTAAATAAATTATGCGGAGCATCTAAATTTTCATCTCGCCAATAGTACTGGGAATATCCAAATTGATTTAAATCAGTTAAATAATCATTTACATTTAATATTCCAAGTGCTTGAGGGCTACCACCAATGTGGGCAAATATCCCATGATATTCTTCAGATAAATCTACTAAATAATGTCTAGCTGATCTTACCGGTCCAATTAAATCAATGTGATCACCACTGGCATACACAGCTAAAAATCTAGTTATTCCACCTTCAGCTAAAACTTCATAAACTAAATTTGCATCCCCTAGTCCTGCTTGTGGCCGAACTGATACAAAATTTTCTATAACAATTGTTTGAGGAAGTAAATTTTCCTTGCCTAGATTAGTTTTCTCTCCATCAATTACTCTTATTCCAGCTTCTGCCTTATTTAAATTAAGGTCAAATGGAATGTTTTCAGTAATTTTATTATCAGGCCAAAATACACATAAAGCTGTAACCCCGGCTATAATTACTATCAAAACAATCAGTATAATAATTTGAGCTTTTTTATTCTTTTTTAAGCCCCAAAAAAAATCCTTGATTTTGTTTGAAAAATCTGCCATATTTTTTATTTTAAATATTTAATTATTTTTTCTCTTCTTTTTTCTCAGATTCTGAAGACTCCTGCGAAGCCTCTGGCGTAGCAGAGTCTTCACCCTCTTTTTCACCGTCTTCTTCACCCTCTTTTTCACCAATCTTTTCCACATCAGAAACAGTATCTTCTGGTTTTTCTTCTAATTCTTTTAATTCTTCTTCACTTCTAGGAGGTGTAACCAAACAAATTATTTCTTCAATATCATCTAAAACTTCAATATTCTCTGGAATATTTACATCTTTAATTTTAATAGAATCCTCAAAAGTTTTTAATGAAGACACATCAATTTTAATTTCTTTGATCAAATATTGAGGTAAACATTTAATTTGAAGTTTGGCTTTATTAGTAACAAAAACACCACCCATTTCTTTTTCTGCTGGTGGTTCACCTGAAAATACAAATTCAATTTCAGCTGTAATTTCTTCATCCATCCGAACCTGATAAAAATCCACATGGATAATGTCATCAGTTACGCGGTCTCTTTGAACCTCTTTTAATATAACTTTGACCGGCTCTTTTCCTTTCACTATTAAATCTATCAAAGTACTTTCACCAGCTTCCTTATAAACTGACAAAAATTCTTTTTTTTCTAATACCAAATTTTGATTTTCTACTCCCTTGCCATAAGTAACAGCAGGAATTTGATCCCCCTTCCATGATTCCTCCCTTGGATTTGCCTTTATTTGTAAATCATCCATAAACAAAAATCTACTTAATAATTAATAATAAAAAATAATTTATTTATTCGAATATGTCTTAAAAAAATCGTGAATCTTTAAAACATTATCTTCTGTTAAAGATCCGCTATCTTTGAATTTCAAAATATCATTTTCATCTAAATCCGTAATTAATCCAAAAGAACTAACAATCGGACCTTGAGCCACAATTAATGCCATTAACCGGCCCTCGCATTTTCTACATTTAATATACGTTAGTTGTGCTTCTTCTCTTTCTTCAATGATTTTTATATTAAAAGTAGAGTTTTTTGATTGACATATCGGACATTCAGAAATCAATTTTCTAATTGCTTCTTGTCTGATAAAAGGTATAAATTTTTGCGGCTTTTTATTCATATATTTCGGTTTTTATTATAAATTAAATCCCAAACTATGTCAAATTCCTTCGAATATAAATACTTTCCAAAATTCCTACAAAAAGTAAAGAAATAACCAACGAACTTCCGCCCGCAGAAATAAAAGGTAAAGGCAGTCCAGTAACAGGCATCAAGCTTAAATTCATGCCTATATTTATTAATGTTTGAGCAAAAAATATAACTAATATTCCACTAGCCAAAATTATGGGAAAATCTTCATTAGACTTTTTAATAATTCTCCAAATTCTATAAAAAAACAAGAAAAACAATAACAATACAAATCCAGAGCCTAAAAATCCTAATTCTTCGCCTATGACCGCAAAAATAAAATCAGCTTCACTTTCTGGCAAAAAATTAAGCTGGCTTTGAGGACCCAATCCCAGCCCCCTACCAAACAATTGACCAGAGCCAACCGCTATCATTGCTTGAGTGACATTATATCCAGTGCCAAGTGGATCAGATGCCGGATCAACAAAAGTTAATATTCTATGTTTTTGATAATCTTCTAAAACTAAAAACCAACTGGAAATTGTTATTAACAATAATATTAAAAAAACTACACCCAATTTCTTCCAATCAATTTTTTGGAAAAGCAATAACGAAAGCCATGTAATAATAAAAATTAAAGCTGAACCTAAATCTGGTTGTAACATCACCAGCCCCACTAGAATAGCTGTAAAAAATCCACTTAAAAAAATATTTTTAAAGCTATCCATGTCTACTGATTTATCAGAAAAAAATCTAGCCAAAAATATAACAAAAAATAATTTTACCAATTCTACTGGCTGAAAACTTATTGGCCCAATTTTAAACCAACCAGTTGTTCCTCGAACTGTGGCCCCAAAAATAAGTAATAAAACTAAAATTATAAAAGAAAGAATATAAAAAACATAAGCATAAGAAGAAAGCTGCCTAAAATCAACAAAACTAAAAAACCCCAACAAGCTAAGTCCAATCACAGCAAAAATCGCTTGCTTATAAAATTTCATTAAATCAGGATCTTCGCCATTGGCTCCAATTGAATAAATAATAACTAAACCAAAAATAATTAATAAAAAAACTAGGCCAAAAAGCCACCAGTCATATTGTTTTAATAGACTAAAATATTGTTTAATGGCCATAATTAATCAGCAGGATAAATAAGATTATTCTCATCAATGGCATTCACACTTACTTCTGGTTCAATTGTAATATTAAAAGGTAATTTTTTTGACCATCGAAATTCTAAAGGTTCTTCGCCATAAGACTCAAAATCAGAAATAGAAGTTGCTCCAACTGCAAATGGCTCTCCATTATATAAAATTACGATACTAGCTTCAGCTTCGTGAAAACCAAACACACTTTTATTTAACACATTGCCGGATGCATAAAACCCACCTTCATCAGTAGAAGCGTAGTCAAATTCATCAAATTCAAAATTTAATTCAGGCACTTCTTCTTTTACTTTTTTCCATTTTATGTCCGATAAAACTATTTTTGGATTAGATCCAGCATCTGTATTATATATTCCTGTTTGAATTAAATTTTTTCTTTCCCCCGGCATTATAAAAGAATTAACTATTTGAGTTTCAAAACCACTCCCGGAAAAATTATAAGAAAAAGACTCAATTGCCCATTTTTCATTTGGATTATTAACACTAGCTAAAATATCATATTGATCTTCACCTGCTTCTAAAACTGATACATCCCCTATTTGTAGTGAGAACGGTGGTTTTGTCTGAAAAGTGATATTTTCCACTGACAAATTAGCAATTATTTCATTAGTGGGCTTAATATGTGTAAGATAGTCTACTAATTTTACTATAAAAAATAACCCCAAAACTACATCTAGAGCAATTAAACTAATCAGCCCAAAACGAATCATTGCTTTTTTATGTGATACAATGAAGTAACTAAGCTTAAATTGTCGCTCATCCATGTTTTCTGGCATAAATATATAATAATACAATTGGCAAGATAAGTAAAATATGCTATAATTTAATTAATTACTAATTAAAATAAAAAATATGTTAGAACAAAGTCACAACATTCTTTATTTAACAGTATCAGTTTGCGCTTTTGTGTTTACAATTTTTCTTGTTTGGATTATGTACTACCTAGTCCAAATCATGAAACAGTCCAATGAAATTATTACCGATGTTCGGGAAAAATTAGATGAATTAGAAGTAGCTATTCAAAGCATTAAAGAGAGGGTTTCTTCCTCTGCCACCTCAATTGCTTTTGTGGCCAAAGAAATTAAAAGCATTGTTGAATTTGTCCAAGAAAAAAAAGGAACCAAGAAAAAATAATACAACTCTAAATTCAAAAAATTTTATTCCTGTCCGTTTACAATAGTCTCAATTATTGGTGAATCAGCTTCTAAATTTTCCCAAAATAAAATCTGGTCTTTATTAATATACATATTAGACGTTGGCTGATGAAGTTCGTCCCCTAATTTAACTAAAGAAAAATTTGTTTCAGCCTCTTCTTTCTTTTCCTCACCCTCTTGTTGCTGTAAACCCTGGGTTACTTGTAAATAATAAACATTTCTTAATTTATAAACTCCACGGCCCATTGCACCAAGCTGACCAAAATAAACTTGGCCATTGGATAAAAACACAGCCTGCAGCGTATCATCATCTATACTAGTAGAATAATTATATTGAAATAAAGCTAATTTTGCACCACCTAGTAAAATCGCTAGAATAATAACACAATAAATTAAACAGTGCGGAATATGACCTCCGCAACATTTTGTTTTGTCTTTTGTTAATGTTGTTTTTGCTTTTGGCATAATTTTTTTACTTTTTTAATTTTTTAATAATCCAAAAATAATTATAACATACTTTAAAACACTTGCCAAAATCAACAAAAAATTATAAAATAATAGTCCTATGAATTTCACCCACCTTCACATTCACAGCCATTACAGCCTTTTAGATGGTTTACCAAAAATCGATGATTTAGTAAATTGTGCTAAAAAAAATAGGATGAAATCTTTAGCATTAACAGACCATGGAGTTATGTATGGCACTATTGAATTTTATCAAAAATGTTTAGCCAAAAAAATCAAACCAATTATTGGCATGGAAGCTTATATTACTCCTAATGGCCTTCATAATAAACGACCCAAAGTTGATGAAAATCCATATCATTTAATTTTATTGGCCAAAAATAATACTGGTTATGAAAATTTATTAAAACTAACTTCCATAGCCCACCTAGAGGGTTTTTATTATAAACCCCGAATAGATCATGAAATTTTAAAAAAACATAGCGAAGGATTAATTGCCTTAACTGCTTGCATCCAAGGGGAGGTTCCAAAGACTGCCATAACTCATGGAAAAGAAAAAGCCAAAATAATAATAAATAAATATCTAGAAATTTTTTCTAAAAATAATTTTTATTTAGAGCTCCAACACCACCCCTCCATTCCCGAACAAGCAAAAATAAATAACATATTGATTGAAATATCCAAAGAATTAGACATCGGCTTAGTAGCTACTAATGACGTTCACTATTTAGAACCCGAAGATGCTGAAGCCCAAGATATTCTAGTTTGCATCCAAACTAAAAAACAATTAGCTGAAACAAATCGACTTTCTATGATGGGTGAAGATTTTTCTTTTAAGAAAAAAAATGAAATGATTGAAATCTTCAAAGACCATGAAGAGGCCATATCAAATACTGAAAAAATTGCGGAAGAATGTAATTTAGAAATTGATTTAGGAAAAATCCAACTTCCTCACTTTGAACTGCCCAAAGAAAAAACACCAGACGAAGAATTAAAAAATTTATGCATCCAGGGTTTAGATAAAAGATATGGAGAAGATGTAAATGACAATATATTAAAACGAATGGAATATGAGCTAGATGTTATAAAAAACACTGGCTTTGCTTCATATTTTTTAATTGTTCAAGATTTTGTAAATTGGGCTAAAAACAACGATATTGTGGTGGGCCCAGGCCGGGGTTCGGCTGCTGGCTCTATAGTAGCCTATCTTACTGGCATTACTAATATTGATCCAATTAAATACGAATTATTATTTGAAAGATTTCTAAATCCAGAAAGAGTTTCTATGCCTGATATTGATTTAGATTTTGCTGATACCAGAAGAGATGAAGTACTTAGATATGTGGAAAGCAAATATGGCAAAGACCATGTTGCCCAAATTATTACTTTCGGAACCATGGCTGCCCGGGCTGCAATTCGGGATGTGGGCAGAGTTCTGGGGCTTTCCTATTCATATTGCGACCGTATAGCAAAAATGATCCCCATGTTTGCTACTTTAAACGAAGCTTTAAAAAAAGTGCCTGAATTAAAAGAACTCTATGAAAATGATCCAGATGCGGGCAGGCTTCTTGACCGAGCAAAAAAATTAGAAGGTGTAGCCCGGCATTCCTCCACTCATGCTTGTGGTGTAGTTATTACTAAAAACCCCTTAACTAACCACGTCCCCCTTCAACATGCATCTGCTGATGATAATACAATTATTTCCCAATTTTCCTTGCATCCAATTGAAGATTTAGGACTCTTAAAAATGGACTTTTTGGGATTAAAAAACTTAACCATTATTGAAAACACTCTTACTATTATTAAAAAAATCTATAACGAAAAAATAATTATTGATGATATTCCCCTAGATGACAAAAAAACCTTTATATTATTGCAAAAAGCTCAAACAACTGGGGTATTCCAATTAGAATCTTCAGGAATGAAAAGATACTTAAGAGAACTTAAACCCACAGAATTAGAAGACATTATTGCCATGGTTTCCCTTTATCGGCCTGGTCCTATGGAATGGATTCCAGATTATATTAAAGGAAAAAAAGGCCAAAAAATAACCTCTTATTTACACCCATTATTAAAACCAATTTTGGAAAAAACTTATGGTGTAGCAATTTATCAGGAACAAGTTATGAAAATGGCACGGGACTTAGCTGGATACAGTTTAGGTGAAGCTGATATCTTAAGAAAAGCTGTTGCTAAAAAAATCCCAAAACTTTTAGCTGAGCAAAAAGAAAAATTTGTAGCTGGATGCATAAAAAATAATATTGAAAAAACCGTAGCTGAAAAAATATTTGAATTTATTGAACCCTTTGCTGGATATGGATTTAATAGAAGCCATGGCGCTTGTTATGCTATGATTGCCTATCAAACCGCATATTTAAAAGCTAATTACCCAGCCGAATTCATGGCTGCCCTATTAAGTGCAGATCGAGGTGATACTGACCGAATAGCTATTGAAGTACAAGAAGCTGAAGAAATGAATTTAGATGTACTTCCGCCTGATATCAATGAATCTTTTTCAGATTTTACTGTTGTCAAGGAAAGTCTAAGTGAAGCTAAGCCCAGAATTAGATTTGGTTTAACTGCTATCAAAAATGTTGGCACAAATATTGTTAAGGCCATAATTGCTGAAAGAAAAGAAAATGGTCAATTTAAAAATTTAGAAGATTTTCTATCTCGAGTTCAAGACAAAGATTTAAATAAAAAATCCTTAGAAAGTTTAGTAAAATGTGGGGCTTTAGAAGAATTTGGAGAAAGAAACCTACTACTCCAAAACATGGAATTTTTACTCAGCTTTTCCAGAACTGCCAAAGAAGAAGCCAATTCTGGCCAAACCAACCTTTTTGGAAGATTTCCAGTAAAAAATATTCCTAAATTAAAATTAAAACAAACCCCTCCGTCAGAAGCCTCAGAAAAATTGTCCTGGGAAAAAGAACTCTTGGGATTATATATTTCTGATCATCCTTTAAATGCATATAAAGAAATACTAAAAAATAATAGCATTCCCTTTATTGAACTACCAAGACATCTAGGTGATGAAAGCGTTAGTATAATTGGCGTGGTAAATACAGTTAAAAAAATATTCACTCGTAAAGGTGATCCCATGCTCTTTGTAGGCTTTGAAGATGCCCAAAAAAGAATTGAAGCAATAGTTTTCCCAAAAACTTTAGAGGAAAATCCCGGCTTATTTGAAGAAGGAAAAATATTAGAATTAAAAGGAAAGCTAGATAACAAAGAAGGTGCTATTAAAATAATTGTAAACAAAGCCAGAGAATTTAATCCAGAAAGTGAAGAAACTTCAAAAATATTAATTACAATCCCAAAAAAAATTCAAAAACAAATTTTCGAAGAAGTACATGCCCTTTTATTAGAAAACCCCGGACAACACGATGTTCTTCTAGATATTGGTGATGAAAAAAAAATAAATACTAAAATTAAATCTTCTACCAATATTATTCCTCAAATAAAAGCTTTACTTGGTAAAAATTCAGTAAATTTGGTATAATTTTTATATGAAAAAACAAGAAAAAAAGAAAAAACCTGAAAATAAAATAGAAGATAATATTATTAAATTAAAAAAAGGAAAAATTAGTAAAAAATACAATAAATTAGTATGGGCCTTTATTAGCGCTAGCATTTTAATTGTTTTGTTTATTGGCTATTTTGCCTTTGCTAAAACTACTATTATAGTTTATCCAACTTCTTTAGATGAGCAAGTTGAATTTCAAGTAACTTTAGAAGATTTAGAAGGCGAGCTTTTACAAACCGAAGTAGATGGAACCAATATTTTTTCTGACTTTGCCAATATGGAATATAAAGAAGTGGAAGGTAAAGCCTCTGGTATTGTCACAATTTATAATAATTATTCTGCTGATCAGCCTTTGGTTGCTACTACCAGGCTTTTATCTGATGAGGGCGTACTTTTTAGAACCACTCATGATGTGGTTGTGCCCAAAGATAGTAGTATAGAAGTTAGTGTTCAGGCAGACGAAGACGGTGATGAAGCAAATATTGGCGCTTCCACTTTTGAAATCGTTGCTTTAAACCAAGCCAAAAAAGAATTCATTTATGGAGAAAGTAGTGAAAAAATGAGCGCTGGCATAACTAAAATTGCCACCTTAACTGAAGATGACATCACTAATGCCAGTAATAAATTATCTGAAGAATTAATAGCAAGAGCTATAGAGCAACTAAAACAAGAATCTGAAAATGATGATATTATAAATGAAAATAATGCTGAAAAAACCATAATTGAGTCAGATATAAATGCTGAAGTTGGAGATGAAGTTGAACAAATTGAAGTTTACGAAAAATTAAAAGTTTCTTTTTTAACCTATAATAGTGATTTATTGCTTAGAATAACAGCCTTGAAAATGGAAGAGAACTTAGACATGGGTCATTCAATTTTGCATAACCCAACCTTAGACAATATTAATTATCAAATTATTAGTTTAGATGACGATAATGCTGTAATTAAAATAACTGCTACCGGCCAAAAAATAATAAACGATAAAAATTCAATTCTTCACAAACAAAATATTATTAACAAAACCAAAAACCGAATCATTACTTACTTCTCCAATTTTGATGAAATTGAAAAAGTAGAAGTCCAGTTTTCCCCTTTCTGGGTCCAAACTGCTCCCCTTCTTGAAGATCAAATAAATATCGAGGTAAAATAATCTCGCTTCGAAAAACCGGTAGCACGGGGTTCTAAGACCCCGTGCTACAACTCATCTATTGTCCACACTATTAATTTGACAAAAATTTTAAATTATATTAACTTGAATTTAATATGAAAAAATTTAACCAAAGAACAACTACAACCACTACCACATCTCTTTGTTCAGAGGTTAACTTTTGTATAGTATAAAAAATAAGCAATAATATACAATAGCCACCTCTGAATGAGGTGTTTTTTGATTGCGAAAGGAGGTGCGCCATGACCACCACGACCACGTGATCAAACGGGTGGGGCAAGATAATTTATTCTTGCCTCACCCCACTTTTCTTTTAATTGACATAAACACTAAAAAATAATATATTAAATCTATGCAAAAACAACAAAACCTTGAAGAAATACGCCACTCTCTTTCACATCTTATGAGTATGGCAATTATGGAATTAGACCCAAAAATTGGCTTGGGCGTTGGACCATGCATTGATAATGGTTTTTATCAGGACTATGGTACCAAAAAAAC
>JBDRII010000004.1:0-5193 GCA_043816085.1 Patescibacteria group bacterium
TCTATTTACTACTACACTCTTATAGCACTACAATAAGAGTGTTAATAATTAATTCAAAATTATGAAAAAAATGAAGTTTTTAGGTTTAAACTTGGTCGTAGGTATTTTTGTATTGCTTTTAGTAGGGTGTCAATTAACTGACACTACTGAATCAAATACTGATACCAGTATTGCTGAAAAACAAATAATCAAAGTTGGTTATTTTCCCAATATTACTCACTCTCAAGCAGTAGTGGGAATAGCAGACGGTACTTTTCAAGAATATTTAGGAGATGAAGTAGAAATAGAACCAATTACTTTTAATTCGGGAACTTCTGAGATGGAGGCTTTGTTTGCCGGCGAAATCGACATTGGTAACATTGGTCCAGTACCAGCTGTAAATGGATATGTAAAATCTGAAGGTGAAGCAATTAGAATTATTAGTGGAGCCAATTCAGGTGGTGCTGTATTAGTTGGGCAGCCGGAATTTGCTCAAGAATTTAAAGAAAAAGGGGCAGAAGCATTAAGAGGAAAGAAAATAGCCTCACCTTCACAAGGCAATACTCAAGATATTTCTTTAAGAAATTATATTAAAGAAAACGGCTTAGAAGGTGAAGTTGAAATTTTGCCTATTAATAATGCTGATCAACTTACTTTATTTGCCCAAGACGAAATTGATGGCAGCTGGGTACCAGAGCCGTGGGGGACAAGATTCATTATTGAGGCTGACGGAGAATTAATAATTGACGAAAGAGACCTTTGGCCAAAGGGGAAGTTTACTACTACTCATGTAATAGCTAATACGGAATTTTTAGAAGAACATCCTGAATTGGTAAAAAAGTATTTAGAAGCCCATGTTGAATTAACAGGTTGGATTAATGATAATCCAGAAGAGGCTCAAAAAATTGTTAATTCTGAAATAGAGCGATTAACTACTAAAAAGATTCCAGAAGAAGTTTTAAGTAAAGCCTGGGAAAGAATAGATGTTACAGTCGAACCTATTAAAGAATCAGTATTTGCTTTTGCTGATAGAGATTATGAGGAAGGATTTTTAGGGGAAGAAGAACTTGATTTAACTAATTTGTATGATTTAAGAATTTTAAATGAAATTACAGGTAAAAAATATTAGTAAAAATTTTAAAGCTAAAAGTCGAAATATTGGAGCCTTAGATAATATCAGTCTGGATGTTAAACCAGGGGAGTTTGTTTGCCTAGTAGGGCCGTCTGGATGTGGGAAATCAACCCTTCTTAATTTAATTGCTGGTTTAGATGAATCAGATGAAGGAGAAATAATTGCCGAAGGTAAGATTGGTTTAATGTTTCAAGAGGCGGCTTTATTTCCCTGGTTGAAAGTAAAGGATAATGTGGGCTTTGGTTTAAAGATGCAAAAAGAAGATAAGATGAAGATAAAAGGATTGGTTGAAGAATATTTAGATATGATGCATTTATCTTCTTTTGCTGAAGCTTATCCGCATGAGCTTTCTGGCGGTATGAAACAAAGGGCTTCTTTGGCACGTACTCTTATTTTAAATCCAGAAATTTTATTAATGGATGAGCCGTTTGCTTCTTTAGATGCTCAAACTAGAGAGAGACTATATGGAGATTTACAAGCAATATGGCAAAAAACTAAAAAGACAATTGTTTTTGTAACGCATAATGTTAGAGAAGCAGTATGTTTAGGCGATAGGGTTATAGTTTTTACTGCTCGGCCAGGGAGGGTTAAACGAGAATTCAAAATAGATTTAAAAAGACCTAGAGATCTGGGTGATTTAGAAGTTGCCAGAGTTAGTAAAAATATTATGGGAGATTTGAAAGAAGAAATAGATAAGGTGGTTCAAGAAATGAGGACATACAAAAAGAAAAACAATAAAGAAAATGACTAAACTTGATTTAAGAAGAAAATTTAGAAAGTGGATTATTTTGTTGATTTTTTTTATGCTTTTGATTTTTATATGGTGGATAATTTATAAATTAAATTTTTGGCCAAGCTGGTTGTTTCCTTCACCACAAAAAGTTATTAAAACAATGATTAAGGGTTTTTCTAATTCGACTTTCGAATGGGGAATAATTGTTAGTTTAAAAAGATTATTTATAGGATTCTTTTTTTCCTTATTAGTTGGTACTATATTAGGTTTTTTACTAGCAAAAATAAAAATTTTGCATGAAACAGTGGGATTTCTAGTATTGGGTCTTCAGACTTTGCCTTCAATTTGTTGGTTACCCTTAGCATTATTGTGGTTTGGTCTAAACGAAAAAGCTATTATTTTTGTAATAATAATGGGATCGTTAATGAGTATTACTATATCTATGGAAGGAGCAGTGAGAAATATTCCTCCCTTATTTGTTCGAGCTGGAAAAACATTGGGAATTAAAGGATGGAAATTATTTCGTTATGTAATTATTCCGGCTATATTACCAGAATTTATTACGGGTCTTAAACAGGGATGGTCATTTGCGTGGCGATCTTTAATGTCTGGAGAAATGTTGTTTATAACATTGGGTCTTGGTCAATTACTTATGATGGGCAGGGAATTAAATGATATGTCACAGGTTATTGCTGTTATGATTGTTATTATTGCTATTGGTATACTTTTCGATAGATTTCTTTTTGGAATAGCTCAAAATAGTATTAGGAGGAAATGGGGATTGAGATAAAATTATATTTCCCTAAGATATCCCCAAGCATGCAACTTGTCACTATCTTCTTCTAACCAACGGTCGCCGATGTCATCGCGGTAGTACATATTGGGAATTAATATATTTTGAATTCGGTTATAAGCTTGTTTTTGGGCTTGTTGCATGGAAAGTCCAGTACCAGTGACAATTAAAGCTACGCCAGCTGAGCCAGTTACTATCCATTCTCCTCTTTCTAGTTTTACATCTTCTATATGAACGCCTTCATAATTCTTCTTTTTAAAAACTATAGTAGCTCCCTTGGAATAGGCATCAAAAGTAGATTTGTCTTTAAAAGGAAAGGGAGGTACTACTAATCTTATTCCTATTTGAAAACCCTTTTTTACTTTGAATTCAAAATCTTCTTCATTAGCCAGGCGATAAAAGAAATCTCCAATTGGAGTTAGCATGCCTTCTTGTTGGATGCTGATAGTAGGATAGCCAAATCTAGAAGTAAATTCCAGGGGATATATGCCATTGCCATTAACAATGCAATTGATATCGATATATCCTATATACCTGACTTTAGCCAAGGTGCTTTCCATTTTTTTTAAAGTTTGGTTAAAAAGTTTGTTAGGCCCACTCCAAAACATAGAAGTTCCCATTTCTCCAGTGGCTGGACCAACATTTCCGGGAAATAATTTTTTGTGTTCAAAATTTATATTTATAGGATAAATAAAATTGTGTCCGTTAAAAAATGCTCCCACAGCTACTTCAATTCCCTGAACTCTTTTTTGGAGAATAAATTCCTTAATTTTTTTAGACCATACCCTTTGATAAGCCTTTAAAACCCTGATGACATCACTGCCGTCATCTTCTTCACCTACAAACAGAAAACCTTTGATAGTTTCAGACTCACCACTGGGTTTAATTACATATTGGCCAGGATTATTTTGAACATAAAGTATGGCTTCATCAAAATTAGTAAATTTTTCATTTGATAAAATAGAAATGCCATGCTTTTTTAATTCTTCTTGGCCAAAAGATCTATCATCCTCTAGTTGATCTGTGTATTCGGTTCCGCCAATTACTTTTTTCCCCATTTGCCTTAATTTTTCAGCTTTTTTTCCTTGACCTAAAACATCATCAAAAATGATTACATCAGCCCAATCAATATCTTCACGCCAAGCTTTAGTTTTTGGAACAAAGCCGTTAGCAATATCCTCTTCAATTTTTTCCCCAATAAAGTATTTTACTTCGTGCCCTTCTTTTTGTATTTGCCAGGCAATGTCGCCAATTAAACCGTCTATAGAAACAAATAAAAATTTTCTTTTTGCCATTTTTTAATCTAAAATTAAGATAAGATAAATATAACACTTTTTACAAAAAAAGTCTTCATAAGGATTGATTTTTTCTTAAAAATTTTATAAAATGAGATATAAGTTATAACTTTTTTAAATGGATTTTAGTCAAATTTGGTTTCCTTTATTATTAGCAACATTTGCCGGGCTGGCAACAGTTATTGGAAATCTTATTTGTTTTTGTATAAAATCTTATAAAAAAGTATATTTATCTTTTTTCCTGGGTATGTCGGGGGGAGTAATGATATATATTTCATTAGTTGAATTACTTCCAGATTCGATTGAAGATGTGGGTTTTTTAGGGGCGAATTTAGCGTTTTTTGGTGGCATTTTAGTTATCATGGCAATAGATTTTTTAGTACCTCATGAGTATATACAAGAGAAGAGTTGTGGAAAATTTATGAAAAAGCATGATAGAAGATTAATGTCGGCTGGGATTTTAACAGCACTTGGTATTGCTATACATAATTTTCCAGAAGGCATGGCAGTAGTATTTAGCTCTTTAGAAAGTTTAACTTTGGGTATTTCTTTAGCTATTGCTATTGCGATTCATAATATTCCAGAGGGCATTGCTGTTTCTATGCCTATTTATTGTGCTACTAAAAGTAGAAAAAAGGCATTTGGATATTCTTTATTAGCTGGGGTTGCTGAACCTATAGGAGCTTTATTAGCTTTATTGTTTTTTTATCCATTTTTAAATGAACATATTTTATCTTATATTTTGGCCTTAGTAGCTGGGATAATGGTTTTTATTAGTTTTGATGAATTACTTCCGCTTTCTTTTGGTAATAGAAGACGACATGTTTCGGTTATAGGAGTGCTGTGTGGTATGATTATAATAGCTTTAAGTTTATTTTTATTATAATTTCATTCTTTTAAGTAGTAGTGAGTTGGAGACGACAGAAACGCTGGAAAAGGCCATGGCCAGGGCAGCGATTGCAGGATTGAGTAGAATGCCAGTGAAAGGATAGAGGATGCCAGCAGCAATAGGAATACCAAGCGTGTTATAGGCAAAAGCCCAAAAGAGGTTTTGTTTTATTTTAGAGAAAGTTTTTTCACTTATTTTCATAGCAGTAATAACCTTTCTAAGATCATCTTGAATTAAAATAATTTCACCCGTCTCTACTGCAATATCTGTTCCAGTGCCCAAAGCTACACCAAGGTCAGCTTGGGCCAAAGCAGGGGCATCGTTAATACCATCTCCTATCATGGCAATTTTTAATCCTTGAGATTGCAATTT
>JBDRII010000005.1:0-7275 GCA_043816085.1 Patescibacteria group bacterium
ATATGATCTGCAGCTACGCGGTCCGGGTGATGTATATGGAACGCAGCAAAGCGGCTTTTTAGATGCACTAAAATTAGCTACTCTAGCTGACCATCACCTAATCTCTCAAACAAAAGAGGCGGTAACCTCTGTACTGCCTGAGCTTAGTAAATATAAACTGCTGCAAAAAAAGTTAGATTATTTTAATAAAAACTTGCATTTGGAGTAATACTTTATTCTGCTTTAGCTTCGGCGCATTCATCGCTAGCTACTAATCTAATATATAATTTAGAAGCATCGCCAGTTTCATATGTTTTTCCAGCTTCATTGGTTAAATCTACAATTTCTGTTTGGTCACAAGCCCTAGGATTAGAAGAAGTAACTTTTATATAATATTTTTGCGGTTCAAGTCCAGTAAAACCAGCGGCACTTTTTTTCTTGGCAATTAAATTGCCGATTTGAACTTCTCCATTATTCTCAGAAATAACAGGATATAATTCAACCTCGGCTTCATTCTCGACTACTTCAACCAATAATACAGCTGTATCAGGAGTAACTTTTTTTTCTATTAATCCTACTTCTGTTTTAGTATCTGTTTTTTTAACTTCATCAAAATTTAATATTATTACTGCTAAAGTAATTATTATTATAAACAATGCTATTACTCCAATTAAAATGTAATGTTTTTTCTTCATATAAATTATTTTACTTGTCCCATAATTGCATTATTATAAATTCTAGTTATTGGTGTCTTATTGAAATCTCTATTTTTTGTTGTATAAGAACCTTTACCAGGGCCACTAAAACCAGCTGTTTCGCCTATTCTAGCAGCATAATCAACCCAACCTAAAAATAATTCACTATGGTCGCCAAACTCATCAGCGCTATTATCATTAAAAATATAAATCCAATCACCAGGTTTCATACTGGCAATCGTTGCCATTGGACCATTTTCTGTTTTATGAGGGGCAATTTCTTCTCTAGTGGGATGTCTACCATTGGCAGCTGTAAAATCCCAATACCAAGTATATTTTTCGGCTTCAAATATCTTGGGTCCCTGACCTGCACCAGCAGAATTATAAACTTTCCTATTCCAATCATAGCAATATGCAGCTACCTCATCAAAGGTGTGCTGTTCAACTGCAGCTCTGGCAGCTGCCACCACAGGATGAGGATTGCAGTAACATGAAATAACAACATCAGGTAGCCAAGCAACAACTGGTATTGCATGGCTAGGATTTAAAGAGGTGTCACACCATTCATCACTAGCCTTTTGCCATGGATCACCTCTTACTAAATCAAATACACATTCATAATCAAAATCAAGAACTTCTTCAGTTTCTTGGAATTGAATTAAAGGAATCTGCATGACTTCAAGGTTCACTAGGTTTGGATTGATTGTATATAAAATCACATAAGAACTTAAAGCTAATAATAAACCAATTATGGCTGAAACTATGGCAGTTTTTGCTTCACCTATTCTTTGATCATTCCCACCAGCTAATATCCAATTAATTCCATTAAATACAATTAAAAATAATGCTATCAAAGCTATTAAACCAATGCCAAAGCGATAAATAATTTTAATATATTCATTAAAGCCCGTAACTTGAGTAGTTTCTCCCAATGGCACTTCTAGTTGATAAGTAGGGGTTGGAGCAATTGGTATTTCCCCAGTTAATTGAGTACAAGCATGCACATAATCACAATTATCAGCAGTGGGGAACCATGACGATACTGTCCCAGCCCAGCTAGAACATTCGCTAGCACTGGCAAAATCTTCACTACAAGCAACGGTCTCGCCGCCGCTTATTTTTTTTTCACAACAAGTAGCCTCTCCTAAAATAGGGAATAAAAATAATATTATTAAAAATAAAAAAGCGATTTTTTTCATTCTTGTTTTAAGGCGTCTAAAATAATATTTATTTTTTCTTCGATCTTTTCTTTGGTAAAGTCGTCTTCTAGTTTTTCATCGTTGATAAAAATAGTTGGGGCCTTTTCAATGCCGACTGTTCTAGAATAATAATAGCTTTGTTCAACTACTGGTTTCATCATATTGTTTTCAAAGCAGGCAAGAAATTCTTCATAATCAAGCTCTTTGTCTTTGGCAGATTCTTTGAAAAAATTGTCACTAAAATTTGCCTGGTTATTTAGTAAGAATTTGAATAAATCCCAAAATTTTTCCTGGTCATGAGCACAGTGAACTGCTTCAGCTGCCCTTAAACTAACTGATGGGGGATCAGTAATGGCTACAAAATCTTTCCAAACAACAACTAGGTCTTCTGGATTTTCTGCATAAACCTCTTCTAATATATTAAATAAATCAGGCAGATCTGGATTTGAAAGATCAGCAAATAAAGTAATAATTACCTTAGCTTGGCTTGAGCCAATTTTTGGATCAAAAGTAGAAATAAAAATATTAGATTTAGCCTGCAAACTTTGTAATTCTTCTGGTACAACTGTTATTAATGGATCATATCCTAATTCTAAGGCTCCGCCATTAACAACCTCATTGTTAGTATTGGTGTTTTGGTTAGTGCTTGGATTTTGGATAAAAACTGCTTGATAATAAGCAAAAATAATTAATAAAACAAAGACACTTAAGACAGAAAGATACACTAATATTTTAGCCTGATTATTTTTCATTTTAATTATATTAATTTAATTTTTTACTTTAACTTTATTTTATATATTTTTCCAGTTTGTTTGTCTGTAAAATAAATATAATCATTATTTCCAGCCATATACATCTGGTCAACTGTAAAATTATTAAAACCGTATTCATCAACTGGAGTGGCCACTAGACTTTTGGTTTTGGTTTTTAGATTTATCTTATAAATTTGGTCTGGTGTTTCATCTGAAGTAGAGGGAACAAAACCAGCGCCAGTGTCCATAGATGTTGGGACACCGCAATAAATTTCCTCATCTGAAGCAAAGGCACATTTTTCTTCCCAGGTGTTTACATTTAATGGAACTCGATTTTTTCCAATATCATCGCCGTAAGCATCTACTACCCATAACATTGGTTTATTTTCAGTGGCACCACTATGTACATCATAAAGCATTTGTGTGCCATTTTCTGACCATTGGTAATTGAATTGCATTCCCTGAACTTTCATGGCTTTAAAATTTTCACCTTTTAAGCCGATAGGTATAACAGTTTGTTCTTCTGATCCGGAATACTCAGTATATGTTCCTACTGCTTGGCCAGATGGAGACCAATTAATGTCTACTTTATCACCATTATTTCCAAGTTTGTTTACTCCGATAGCTCCAGAGCCATCAGGAGATGCAACGCCTAGCCAATTATCTTCTGTATTAAGGGCATAATATTTATAAGCAATTTGTTCGTCATTTTCAGAAAATGAAAATTCTTCCATCTCTTTAGGAAGAGTATATTGTTCTTCTTTATCAAAATCATAGAATATATTTGAGCCATCAGGGAATTCTATTACTGCAGATTCGGTGCCATGTGACCATGTAACATTCTGGGCATCTGGAAAAACCTGATCAGAAAGCGTGCCAATAATGTTACCATTGGCATCTACTTTATAAAATTTTCCGCTAATTGGGTCATAATAATGTAAATCTGATCCATTGGCGCCTAAAGTGGGAAAATTAGCTTCAGCATCTACAATGGCACTGGTTAGGGTGTCACCGCCATTTGCTATTAAATCAATTTCTGGAAGATATCCTACTTCATTTATATTGGTTATTATGTCTGGAGGTTGGTTAGTAATATCTGGTAATATTCCACCATTAATATTTTCATTTACAGTTATTTCGTCTGGAGGGGCTGTTCTAAAAAATACCCAGTAAATAGCAAAACCCATTAGAAAAACCACGGTTATAAAGCCAGCAATAAATAAAACTCTTTTTATATTGGGATTTAATGGCATAAAATAATATTAAAAATTAATATGGTAAAACACCATAGAACTGGGAAATATTACTATCAACTTGATAAGATGAACTTGCACAGTATCCAACTGTATAACCGTCTGGAGCATAAAAGAAGCTATCAGTATGCCAACTGCAAGCCCCTATTCCATAAGAATCATTTTGACAAGCTGTTTGACAAGAATTGTCAGCAGCTGCTACCCGTGCATCATATATTTGTTGACAGCTTTGATCATTGGGTGCACATTCAGTAGCATTATCATAATAAACCATTCCACAGCTATCTAAATATCCTTCGATACTAGCTGAAGTATCACATAAGTTACCACTTGGTACAAGACATGCACCAGGCATGATGCTAGAGGAAAAAAACGAAAATGGATCTGCTGGATGACCTACTAAATCATTATATCCAGACACGCTCATTAAATCCTTTAAATGATCTACCATTGCAGCATCATTGTAGGCTAATGAACAAATACAATCAGTATAATAGGCTCCAAAAGCTGCATAATATTTTTGTTCATCAGCTAGAAGTGGGCTTCGACTAACTGCTCCAAAAGTATAATCATAACATTCATTATATACACCACCAATCTCTGAATAGCATTTTTGACCATTAAGCGGATCTTGGGAGTCAACAGCGCAAACAGGTGTTGTCGAATCTTCACAAATTATCCCCCGACAATATTCCCCACTCTTCATACAAATTGAACCACAAGGTGTTTGCTGACATTCGTCACCCCAATCACTTCCGCTACATGGCTCCAATAAACTAGAATAGGCCCCACTTTCACCAAAGTATAATTCAATATAAGGAATTTGCATTGCCTCTAAGCTAACTAATTTTGGATTAATTGTATATAAAATTACATAAGAGCTAAGAGCTAATAAAAGGCCAATAATAGCTGACATAATCATGGTTTTTGCTTTAGTAATGCTCTGCTCATTGCCAGCAGCTATTATCCAAATGATGCCACCTAAAACTATTAAAAATAAAGAAATTAAGGCAATTAAACCCACTGCAAAACGATATACTATTTTTATATATTCATTAAAGCCAGTAACTGAAGTGGTGTTTCCTAACGGGACCTCTAATTGGTAGGCAGGTGGCTCAGCATACCTAATATCTTCGTTTGGAGATTGAGCTAAAACTGAATTAACCAAAAAAACCTGAAATACAGTAAAAATTACTAAAAAAAGAAAAGTTATTAATATTAGTTTATTTACTTTCATACTATTATTATACCATAAATTACCATATTATTTAATCAAAAATATATTATTACCATAATTGCTATTGGAACAACTGCTATAAGAAAAAGGCAAAAATAAACAGGGCTAGATATTAACGCAGACTCTAACCACTGCGATGGTGTCATGGTTAATTTGGTTTTTAATAAATTTTTAACTTTATCCTTAGCTTTTTCGGGTCCAGGAGCAAAAGATAAAAAAGCTTCTATTAACATTTTAAAGAAACCTTTTAGCATTTCAACTAAATTAAACATAATCAAATTTAATACTAATACGCCAATTAAATATCCGGCAATGGTTACACCAGTTGCGACAGTAGCGTCTATTATAAAATCAATTCCTTCTTTAACCATTTTTTGAGTAATAGCCGTTTCGATCCCGCCACTTTCTTCTCCTTCTTCACCTTCTTTGTCGTCTTTCTTGTCCTTTGATTCTTTTTTATCTTCAGATAATGTTCGAGCCATCTCTTGTTCATCTGCTCCTTCACCTTCTTCTTCGCCCTCGCCCTTTTCTTTGGCTTCACCTTCGGCACCTTCTTCTCCTTTTTCTTTACCCTCTTTTTTTTCTTGATCCTCTTGTTCTTTTTTAGCGGCTTCTTCGGCTTCTTGCTGTTTTAATATTTTTGGAATTTCTTCGGCGCCTGGAGGTAAGGGAGCGGGCATCTCTTCTTCCATGTCAGTATATCCTCCTTCTTCACCTTCCTCACCCTCTTCTTCGGTTGACTGTGGTTTTTCTTTCTTTTTTTTATCTTCTGCCCCTTCTTGACCCTGATCGCCCTCGTCAGGAGGGCCCTCGTCAGGAGACTCGGGCTCTTGGTCTTCGTCTAGGTCTTCTTCTCCATCCCGAGCTGCTTCTTGGGCTCGGCTTAAATCTCTAGCCTCATCTTCGGGGGAGTCAACTTGAGAGATTGGAGCAGGTTCTTGGTCTAATAGATCAGAGGGCATAGGCTTATTCACACCCATACTATTTAAAGCCATAGCTGCCATTAGAGCTGCTGTAGTGGCTTTATAGGCTTGATATGCTTTTCTAATTTTATCAAGTAAATTTACATTACTTTTATAACCTACTACTTGGGCCACGTCTTGTTTTTCGGCTGCTTCTTTGGTTAAAGCTTGGCTTTCGAATTGACCTAAAAGACGACTCTGGAGAATTTGAGGTGCCATAGATTTAATACCATCAAATCCAGCTTGATCGTATTCTTCGTTTTCTTGGACATCATTTACTAAAGAAGTGGCCATAATATTATTTAGCTGATAATTCGTCTATTATATGAGCTAACTTTATTTTATCTTGATTAAACTCTTTCATTAATTCATCAATTTTTTCCTGTTTATATTCTGATCTCATTTTAAGATCGCTTTCATAAACATACATTTTTAAATAATAAATCTGGGCCATCTTTGATATGGCTTCCTTAAATTTTTCTTTTACTAATTTTTCTTCGCCTTTTTTTAGCAATTCAAATATTCCAGCCGTAATTTGCTCCAGCTCTTTTTTCCGGCTTTTTATTTCTTTTGAGATGTTTAACATCTAATATATTAATTTAAGCAATAGATGAACTATAACTGCGGGTGCAGTGCTCCGCAGTTATGTGCAAGTGATTATAACCAGGTAAATTGATTTACTTTCCAGGCATTTCCATCTTTTACAAATTTTACGGAAGCTTTTTGAGTTATGGTATCTTCTGTACCTTCACTTTCTTTGCTTTCTTTTCTTCTGGTTGTAATTTTAAGTTCCCCAGTGCCTTTATTATTGTCAAAATTAACAGTTTCCATATTAATGACATCAGTAGTAATGCCATAGTAATTTTCCGATTTTGGATTTAATTTTTTTTCTGATTCAACATAATTATCGGACCACTTTTGCATATCTTTGGTCATGTAAATTTTAATATCTTCAATATTTTCAAAATCATTTTGATTAGAAAAACTGCCAAACCGTTCAGTAAAGCTTCGGGCAAAAGATTTTAGTTCATTTTCCGCATCTTTGTCACTTTTATCTACTGGCTCACTATCGTCTTGATTTGTATTTCCAGTTTGGCCACTATTAGTATTTAGATTAGTAATTATTTTGCTGTTTATATTTTGGTTAGTGGTATTAGTTTGGTCTAAAAAATTAATTTTATCTTTTTGCCAATAAATA
>JBDRII010000006.1:0-8277 GCA_043816085.1 Patescibacteria group bacterium
TTTGGAAACACAATTTTTAATTACTTCGAGGCAATATTAGTATTTATTTTAATAATTTTAGTTTTTAAAGTAACCCAAAAGATATTGTTTCGAAAATATATAAAAAAAGTCGAAGATCTAAATAGAAAAGTTGCTTTAAAAAATCTTAATAAAATAGTTTCAGGAATTTTTTGGATTATTGCTTTATTATTTGCTTTATCAAATTTAGGGGTAAATGTATCATCTCTAGTTGCCGGTCTGGGAATTGGTGGCATTGCCGTAGCCTTTGCTTTGCAAAGCATATTAGGAGATCTATTTTCTTCATTTGTTATTTATTTTGATAAACCATTTGTAGTAGGTGATTATATTAAAGTAGGAAAAATTGAAGGCAACATTGAAAAAATTGGCATTAAATCAACTCGGCTAAGATCTATAGGCGGGGAAGAGGTTATTATTTCTAATAAACAAATTACTTCAAAGGGTATCCAAAATTTTGGTAATATGAAAGAAAGACGGGTAAGATCGGTGTTGGATGTTTCGGAAAAAACCAGCTTGGCTCAATTAAAAGAGATTCCTCAAATAATTGAAGAAATAATTAATAATACAAAAGACACCAGATTTGTTAGAGCAATATATACTGGCCCATCAAATATTGGATATAAATTTAGAATAGTTTATTTAATTGAAATAACTGATCTTGGTGAATATCTAAAAATGCGAGAAGAAATAAATTTTAAGATTTTGGCTAAATTTAAAGAAGAAAAAATCAATTTAGCATTCAGTGCTACTAAATAAATATAATGTATTTAATCATAGAAAATTCTAAATCAGATAAAACAATTCTAGCTTTAGGAGAAGATAAAAAAATAATAAAAAAAATAGAAAAAAAAAGAGAATTTCACGAATCAGAAAATTTATTATTTTTAATAGATAAATTATTAAGCCAAATTAAAATTAAAATAGGGGAGTTAGATGGAATAATAGTAATACTTGGTCCAGGATCTTTTACAGCCCTTCGTATATCCTGCGTCATTGCCAATACTATTTCTTATACAGAAAAGATTAGTTTATATGGATTTAAACAAAACGAATATAAAAAATTAGAAGATTTGTTAATAAAAGTTAAAAAGAAAAAATCAAAAAATTATCTAGAGCCATTCTATGGCAAAGAGCCCAATATTACTAAACCTAAAAAATTAAAATAAATATATGGAATGCAAAATAAATGAGAATCAAGGTAAATGTCCATGTACATATCCTGGTTGTCCTAGGAAAGGGAAGTGTTGTGAATGCATTGCCCATCATTTAGTAGCAGACGAACTTCCAGGCTGTTGCTTTACTAAAGAAGGCGAAGCTAGTTTTGACCGGTCATTTAGAAATTTTGTAAAAGACCAAGGATTATAAGGCTCTATGTCAAATTTGGTGATGTTTTATATTTAAATATATTATTTTTAGTACCCTGAATGAATTCAGGGCCTAAAAATAATTATTAAATAATTAATAAATCTCCTTTAAAAATAAAGAAAAAAAATAGGCCAGGCCCCGAATTTATTTGGGGTATACTGGCCTATTTTTATATTATTAGTAAAAAATAACTTTTTTTATAGAGAATTACTTATTATCATCTAAGATTAGCCATGCTATTCACTTATACACCACCAAGTTTAGTATAGAGCCGATTATAATTGACAATTTTTCTTAATCAAAATATAATTAATCTCCAATACACCCTTTTAATTATTAATATTGGAAAGTCATGACTCAAAAAGATTTTCAGACAATAAGAGGCATCATTAAGGGGGCGCTTAAGGAAAATAATAAAGTTTTTAAAAAGGAATTAAAAACTGAGCTGAAAACTGAGTTAATGTTAGAGTTTAGTTCGTTTGTCGAAGACAACATTAATCCTCAATTTACAGAATTAAGAAATAAATTTGGTAATTTAGAAGGGAGATTTGATGATCTAGAAACAAAAATAGACAAAGACTACATTGATAAAAAAATGGCAACTACAAAAGGAAGCATGACCACTTTACTACGAAAAGAAGATAGAAAAGTTAATAAACTTTCTAAGATTTTACATAAAAAGAAAGTATTAACGAATCATGAATTAAGAGAAGTAGAAGAATGTAAAGTTTTTCCTCAATAATATATAACAATGATCAAAATTAGGCTCTGAATTTATTCAGGGTTTAATTTTTTACTAGTTTTCCACAGTTTTGACAAAGTACCCCCTTTTGTGGGGTATTTTTTTGTTATTTGTGGTTGATTTTTATTCAAAAGTGGTGTATAATGGGTTGTACGGGATCTAAAGTGGATAAAAGTGGGGATAAACACCCCTTAAAGTGGATAACAAATAATAAAACACAATGTTTATAGGCGAATATTCGCACAATTTAGATGATAAAGGCCGAGCTGCTATTCCTACCAAATATAGGGGTGATTTAGCTAAAGGTGTAGTTATTACCAGGGGATTAGATAATTGTCTGTTTTTATACCCAAAAGCTGAATGGGAAAAATTAGCCAAGAAATTATCAGAACTTTCTATTGCCAAGGCTAATACCAGGGCTTTTGCCAGATTAATGCTAGCCGGAGCCATGGACGCTGAACTAGACAAACAGGGCAGAATAATTATTCCTGAATATCTTAGAAAATATGCATCATTAAAAAAGAAATTAGTTATTACAGGCCTTATGAACCGAATGGAAATTTGGGATCAAGATAAGTGGGATTCATATAAAAAGAGTACTGAAGCAGATTCATCTGATATTGCTGAGACATTAGGAGAGATAGGGGTGTAATGCCTGAACACATACCTGTTTTATTAAAAGAAGTTATAGACTATTTGGATCCAAAACCAGGGGAAAATTATATAGACGCTACTGTGGGTTTAGGAGGTCACAGTAGAGCAATCTTAGAAAAGACTTCTCCCTCTGGAAAACTACTAGGTTTTGATAGGGATCCAGAAGCTATAAAAATAGCAGGCAGTAATTTAAAAAGTTTTAAAAATAGATTTGAATTATTAAATGACAATTTCGTCAATATAGAAAATTATGAACATGCAATCTTATTTCCGATTAACGGTATTTTACTTGACCTTGGGGTATCTAGTCTGCAAATCTCAGGTGACGATCCACGTGGTTTCTCCTTTAAAGAGCCTAAAAGACCTCTTGACATGAGAATGGATCCTCGTGATCCACTTACTGCAGCTGACATTTTAAATAAATATCCAACCCAAAGATTAACAAAAATATTTAAAGAATACGGTGAAGAAAGGTTTGCCAAAGAAAACGCTTGTCGCGTCGTCCAAAAAAGAAAAATAAAAAAATTTGTCACAGTCCAGGATTTATTAGAAGTAATTGACAGCACTTATAAAAATAAACCAAAACCAAAAAGGATTCATCCAGCTACTAAAATTTTTCAAGCTTTAAGAATTGAAGTAAACCAAGAATTAGAAAGTTTAGAAAAATTCTTGCCCCAAGCCTTTAATATCTTGCCTCCTAAAGGAAGGTTAGCCATAATCTCATTTCATTCTTTAGAAGACAGGATAGTAAAAAATTATTTTAGGGAAGAAGCCAAAGACTGCCATTGCCCATCAGAAATTCCAGAATGTCGGTGTGATCATAAAAAATTATTAAAAATAATAACTAAAAAACCAATTGTTCCTTCAGAAGAGGAAATAAATAAAAATCCAAAATCACGCAGCGCAAAATTGCGTATTGCTGAAAAATTATAAAGTATGTCCAAATTTCTATTATTCTCAAAATTAAACTGCAAAAACAGACAAAATCCCAAAAAGATTGGAAAAGTTTTTAATCTAGTTAATAAAAGCAAAGGCATTAATATATTAATCGTTGTTTTAATAATAGGATTTGGAATATTGTATATCGGCACAGTAAACACCACAGCTGACCTGGGTTTTGAAGTTGATGATTTAAAAAACAGGGCTCAGCAACTAGCAAAAGACAATCAAAAATTAGAATTGGAAATAGCTGCAGACACATCAATGCAGAATATAAAAAGAGCATCCGAAGATCTGGATTTAGTGCAAATTTCTGAAGCACAGTATATATCAGAAGCTTCAGCTATGGCTTTAGGTGAATGAAAAAACGTTATCATACTAAATACAAAAATAGAAAAAGATCTAATGTAAAAAAGCCGTCTTTTAAAATTGATCGGCTTAAATTTTTATTTTTATTATTTATCATTGCCACGGCCATTATTATAATGCGCCTTTTCAATGTTCAGATATTAGAACATGGTTTTTATGAGGCTCTGGCATCTGGCCAACATGAATTATATCAAAAATTATTTCCCGCCCGCGGAGAAGTTTATATTAATGATCCATATTCTGAAAATGGATTATATTCAATAATTACTAATCAGCCCAAGCATTTAGTTTATGCTGAGCCTCAAAGAATTGAAAATCATGAAGAAGTAGCAGAAAAAATTTCTCCAATTTTAAATATTGATAAAGAAGAATTAATAAATAAATTGTCTGACAAAGAAGATCCATATGAACCCCTTAAAAAGAGAGTAAGTGACATTGAAATCAATGCCATTGAAGAGCTAGATTTAGTTGGCATTCATTCCCGGGAAGAGCTTTGGCGTTATTATCCAGAATCTGAGTGCACCAGTCACTTAACTGGTTTTTTAGGAATTTCCAATGATGAACAAAAAGGACAATATGGATTAGAGGGATATTTTGACGAAGAGTTAAAGGGAACAGCCGGATATTTAAAAAGCGAGCAAGATGCCGGTGGTCGGTTTCTAGCCATTGGAGATCAGTTAATTGAAGAAGCCAAAGACGGAGAAAATCTTTATTTAACCATAGATAAAAATATTCAGTTTGCCATTTGCGATAGATTAAAAACAGCTATAGAAAAACATGGAGCTAAAGAAGGATCAGTAATAGTGGCTGATCCAAAAACTGGAGCAATTTTAGGATATTGCAATTATCCATATTATGATCCAAATAATTATTCTGATGTGGAGTCAATTGATGTTTTTATGGATTCAATAGTGGCTGACCAATACGAGCCAGGCTCTGTTTTTAAAGTTATTACTATGGCAGCTGGTCTAGACATGGGAAAAATTACCCCTTCTTCTACTTATGAAGACACTGGTTCAGTTCAGATTGGTTCATATACTATCCAAAATTCAGATGGCAAATCATATGGCGTTGTTGACATGAACACTGTTTTATCCGAGTCTTTAAATACTGGCTCTATTCATGTAGCAAGACAAGTAGGCAATGAAGCTTTTTACCAATATGTGGATAAATTTGGTTTTGGCGCTCCGACTGGGATTCCAGTGATGGGGGAGAACAAAGGCAATATTACGGGTTTAGGCAAATTAAAAGATATATATTCAGCTACTGCTTCATATGGTCAGGGTATCACTGTTACTCCAATTCAGCTTTTAATGGCATTTGCTGCTATAGCTAATAATGGCACGCTAATGAAACCTTATTTAGTTGAAAAAATCCAAAAGCCCAATGGTCATGTTGAAGAAAATTATCCTGAAGAAGTAAGGCAAGTTATTCAGCCTTCTACTGCCAATACTTTGGCTGCCATGATGGTAAACGTTATTGACGATGGTCATGCCACTCTAGCCGGGGTTGACGGATATTTTTTAGCTGGTAAAACTGGTACTGCCCAGATACCAAAGGAAAATGGAGTAGGTTATGATGCTAACCGCCATAAAGACAGTTTTGTTGGTTTCGGCCCTGTCTCTGATCCCCAGTTTGTTGTTTTAGTAAAAATTGATGAACCAAAAGACGTAATGTGGTCAGCTGCTTCCACTGCTCCATTATTTGGAGACATAGCAAAATTTTTAGTTAATTATTTACAAATCCCACCAGATAGAGAAGAGTAAAAGAAGAATAAAAAAATGAAAAAATTATTAGAAAAAATATTATATATAATTGCAAAAGGCATTCTTAAAAGACAAAAGCCCAAAGTTGTTGGTATTACAGGAACCATGGGAAAGACATCTACCAAAGATGCTATTTATTGTGTTTTATCTAAAAAATATAAAGTCAGAAAAAATATAAAAAATTATAATAATGAAATTGGTGTACCCCTTACTATTATTGGATGCGAATCTGGAAATAAAAATCCAATAAAGTGGACATATATTTTTATTAAAGGCATATTGCAGACTTTTTTACCTTGGTCATATCCAGAAATTTTAATATTAGAAATGGGTGCAGATAAACCAGATGATATAGAATATTTAGTAGAACTAGCGCCATGTTATGTGGGCGTGATAACAGCTATTGGAGAAAAAGTCCCAGTGCATGTAGAATTTTTTAACGACATTAGCGAATTGGTAAAAGAGAAAATAAAAATAGTAGAACATTTAGGAAAAGATAATTTTGCTGTTTTAAACGCGGATGATAAAAAAATAATGCAAAACGCTAATAAAATAAAATCTCAAGTTTTTACATTTGGATATGATGCCAAAGCTGATATTACTTTTTCTGAAGTTAGTAACTCTTTAGATTCTGGCATTCATTTTAAAGTTTCTTATAAAGGAAATGTAGTACCATTTAATTTAGATAACATTATTGGCCTTTCCGGAATATATGCTGCCGGAGCAGCTATCTGCGTAGGCAAAGCTTTTGAAATGAATTTAGTTGATATATCTGAAAGCCTGAAAGATTATAATGCTCCGCCTGGCCGCATGAATTTAATTCCCGGAATAAAAAATACAATTTTATTAGATGATTCATATAATTCATCACCCGAAGCCTGTGCCAAAGCTTTAGAGTTTTTAGCCAGTTTAAAAGGAGAAAATAAAAAATATGCGGTTCTGGGAAATATGGAAGAACTAGGCGAATACACAGAAGAAGCTCACGCTGAAATTGGAAAATTAGTAAATAAATTAAATATTGACTATTTAATAACAGTGGGGGATAAAGCAGAAATTATAGCCGAGGCAGCTAAAAAATCTGGTATGAGAGAAGATTATATTTTTTCATATTTAGAATCGGAAAAAGCTGGACTTAAAACTCAGGAATTAACAAAACAAGGAGATATAGTTTTAATTAAAGGTTCACAAAGTGTCCGCTGTGAAAAAGTAACCAAAGAATTAATGGCTGAGCCAAATAAAGCGGGGGATTTGTTAGTGCGTCAAGATAAGACTTGGGAGAATAAGTAAATTATTTTTTATTTCGTTTTTTTAATTCAAGAATAATATCTTTAAGCGAGATATTTTTTTTAACCCATAAAACCATTAAATGATAAATTAGATCAGCGCTTTCTTCTATTATTCTTTGTTTGCCATTTTCTAGCACAACTTCATTTACTTCTTCAATAATTTTAGCTTTAATTATTTTTTCGCTTTTTAAAAGTTTTTGTGTGTAAGATTTACACTGAAGGCGAAAACGGCCATTTTCGCTTTCAATTTTTCGATTACATAGAATTTTTTCCAAAATATTCAAAGAAAAATCTGGTTCATTTTTAAAACAAGAATAATTTTTAAAGTTATTTTTATGACATGTAGGTCCAATAGGGTCTGCAAAAATCAATAAAGCATCTTTATCACAGTCCCAAAGCATTTTTTTAAATATTAAAAATTTTCCACTTGTCTCTCCCTTAGTCCATAGTTTTTTTTGAGACCGACTATAAAAAGTGACTTTTTCAGTTTGCTTTGTTTTTAAAATAGATTTTTTATTAGAATACCCAAGCATTAATACCTCATTAGTATTAATATCTTGGATTATAGTTGGAATTAAATTTTTATTTATATTCTTACGCATATATTTTTTCCTGCCTTGCCGGCAGGCAGGTTATTTAAATATTTTTTAACTTGAGGGATAGTGTATTTTTTATAATGAAATATAGAAGCAGCTAAAACTGCATCCGCAATTTTTGCGCCCTCTGCTAAATGTTTAAGATTGCCAACTCCGCCAGAGGCAATAACAGGAATTTTTACAGCCTGTTTTACTTTTTTCAATAAATCTAGATCATAACCTTGTCTTCGACCATCTTCATCAATGGAATTAACACAAATTTCTCCAGCCCCTAATTTTTCTGCTTTTTGTACCCAATTAATTGCATCTATGCCCATTGGATTTCTTCCACCAGCTATAACAATCTCGTATCCAGAGGGCATTCTTTTATTTTTTTGCACATCAATTCCTAAAACTATGCATTGTGAACCAAATAATTTTGCACCTTCTAAAATTATTTTAGGATTTAAAACAGCCGCAGAATTAATACTAATTTTATCTGCTCCAGCAAGCAGCACTTTTTGCATGTCAGAGACTGATCTTATTCCTCCTCCTACAGAAAA
>JBDRII010000007.1:0-5205 GCA_043816085.1 Patescibacteria group bacterium
AAATATAATAGATTACTCGCCATTGCTGAGGAACTAGGTAAATAACATAGAATAAAATATAAAAATATGTTATAATATTTTTATGTTTGATTTTATATTTAACCCAAAATCTATTGCCGTCATAGGCGCTAGCCAAAGTAAAGGTAAGCTAGGGCATGACATTTTAAATAATGTAAAAAAATTTGGCTATAAAGGGAAAATCTATCCCATAAACCCAAAAACAAAGAAAATATTAGGCTTGAAATCATACAAGTCTGTTTTAAGTATAAAAGAAAAAGTCGATTTAGCAGTTATTGTAGTACCAGCTGAAATTGTTAATAAAGTATTAATAGAATGCGGCAAAAAAAAGATAAGGGGCGCTGTTATTATATCTGCTGGTTTTAAAGAAACTGGAAAAGAAGGAGGTCGAAGAGAAAAATTAATCCAAAAAACAGCCAAAAAATACAAAATCAAGTTAGTTGGTCCAAATTGTTTGGGCTTTATCAACCCACACATAAATTTAAACGCTTCTTTTGCTTCTGGCCTTCCAGACAAAGGTAATGTTGGCTTTGTTTCCCAGTCCGGTGCTATGGCCGTAGCTATGTTAGATTGGGCTTATCAAAGTGAAGTTGGCTTTTCTAAAATTTTAAGCATCGGCAATAAAGCAGATATATCTGAAGTAGATATGCTTTCATTTTTAGAAAAAGACAAAGAAACAGAGGTTATTATGATGTATTTAGAAAGTATTACAAATGGTCCAGAATTTATGCAAAAAGCAGCACGTGTAACCAGAAAAAAACCAGTTATAATTTTAAAAGCTGGAAAGTCAGAACATGGTATCAAAGCTATTTCTTCACATACTGGCTCTTTGGCTGGTTCTGACGCTGTAATTGACACTGCTTTTAAACAATCTGGAGTAATTAGAGCCCGGACAGTAGAAGATCTGTTTGATTTTGCTTGTGCTTTTTCCAAGGCCCCGCTGCCAAAAGGTCCAAACACTGCCATTATCACCAATGCTGGTGGTCCAGGTATTATGGCTACAGATAGTCTTGCTAACACTGAATTGAAATTAGCCCAATTTACAGATAATACTATCAAAAAATTAGACCAAAGCCTTCCCGATACTGCTAGCATAGAAAACCCCGTAGATATTATTGGTGATGCCCTTTTAGATCGATACGAAGTTGCACTTTTAAATGTAATAAAAGATCCAAATGTAGATTCGGTTATTACTATTTTAACTCCGCAAACCATGACCCAAGAAGATGAAACTGCTGAATTTATAGCTAAGATGGCCAAGAGAACTAACAAACCAATTATTTGCAGTTTTATGGGAGGGGAAGACGTAAATTCAGGCCGAGACATCCTTAGAAAAAATGGTATTGCAAATTTTGAATACCCAGACCGGGCAGTCCGAGCCATGAGCCGTTTATATCGCGCCAATCAAATAAAATCAAATAAGGGTCTAGCTAAATGCAAAGAAAAAATAAATAAAATAGATTTTGATACTGAAAGCTTTCAATTAAAAACAATTGATTGTGAAAAAATATTATCTAAAAATAATCTACCAGTTTTAAATTCTAAATTAATTACAGATCCAAGAGACATTACTGATTTTCCAGTTGTCATGAAAATTGCTTCTCGGGATATTGTTCACAAAATGGCTTCTGGTGCTTTGAAATTAAATATCCAAAATCATCTTCAAGCCAAGTTAGCTTTTAAGCAAATAATAAAGAATGTAAAAAAAATAGATAGAAAAAATGAGATAGAAGGAATATTAGTTCAGCCCACAGTCGAACCAGGTCAAGAAATTATTATTGGCATGAAAAGAGATTCAAATTTTGGCCCAGTTATTTTATTTGGCATGGGCGGATCTTTTGTAGAAATTATGAAAGACTTTTCTCTGCGAGTGGCACCTTTTTGCAAAAAAGATGCTATTCAAATGATCAAAGAAATAAAAGCTTATGATCTAATCAAAGATTTAGACCTTAAATTAATTATTAATACCTTAACGACAGTCTCTCACCTGGCTATGAATTATCCCCAAATTATAGAAATGGATATCAATCCAATGATAGTTTACAAAAAAGGTGGATACATAGTAGATGTAAGAATGTTAATAAAATAATATGGGTCCAATCGTATTGACCATAATGGATGGCTGGGGGATAGCAAAGCCAAATAAAGGCAATGCTATTTTATTAGCCAAAACTCCAAATCTAGATAAATTACAGAGTAAGTATTCTTCTACAACTCTTATTGCTTCTGGTTCAAAAGTTGGCCTGCCAGTAGGTCAAGATGGAAATTCTGAAGCTGGCCATATGAATATCGGAGCCGGTCGCATTGTAGAGCAAGATGCAGTAGCCATTAATCATAATATTTATGATGGTACTTTTTATAAAAATCCGGCTTTTATGTCTGCTATTAATCATGTTAAAAATCATAATTCAAAAATACATTTAATGGGTCTTTTAACAGATGGTATGAGTGCCCATGCTTTTCCTGATCATTTATATGCGCTTCTAGATTTATTATCCCAGAAAAAAATCAAAAAAATATATCTTCATTTATTTACAGATGGCCGTGATTCCCCGCAGCATGAAGCTATAAAATATTTACGAGCTCTAATCAAATCATTTAAAAATGGCGAAAAAATAGCTACGATCACTGGGCGATTTTATGCCATGGAAAGAAATAAAAGATGGGGGATTACTAAACAAGCTTATGAATTGTTAACACTTGGCAAAGCTAAATATCAAGCCCAAGATGCTATCGGAGCAGTATTACAAGGATATAATAGAAAAAACACAGATGAGTTTATAGAGCCAACTCTTATTGATAAAAATGGTTTAATTGAAGAAAATGATTCAATTATATATTTTAATTTAAGATCAGATCGAACCCGTCAATTAACCAAGGCTTTTGTTCAAAAAGATTTTAATAAAAAAAACCCAGGATCATTTATTAGAAAAAAAACTTTTAATAATCTACTTTTTATTGCCATGACAGATTTTGGGCCAGACCTAGACCATATTCTTAGTGCTTTTCCCTCTCAAGATATAACACAAACCTTACCTAAAGTCTTGGAAAATAAAAAACAATTATATATTTCTGAAAGTGAAAAATATGCACATGTTACTTATTTCTTTAATGGGGGGTATGCTGATATTGTAGGTGGAGAAGACAGATCAAAAATTCCTTCCCCTGATATTTGCTGTTATGATAAAGCCCCAAAAATGAGTGCTCCCAATATTACTAAAGAAGTAATTAATTATCTCAAAAAAAATAAATATGATTTTTATTGTATTAATTATGCCAATCCAGACATGGTTGGCCACACTGGTAATTTAAAAGCAGGAATCAAGGCCTGTGAATGCGTAGACACAGAAATTGGGAAATTATATAAAGAAGTTAGCAAGAAAAAGGGGATATTAATAATTACTTCTGACCATGGTAATGCCGAAGAAATGATAAACCTAAAAACTGGTGAAGTAGACACAAAGCATTCAATTAATTCTGTACCGTTTATTATTACTATTAAAAATCAAAAGCTAAGAACAAATGGTTTTTTGGGAAACATTGCCCCAACTGTATTAGATTTATTTGATATTAAAAAGCCTAAAGAAATGGATTGTAAATCATTACTATGTTAGAAGAAAATTTTCCAGTAATTTTAATGGTTCTAGATGGCTGGGGTATAGCGTCTCCCTCCAGAGGTAATGCTATTAATCTAGCTAATACTCCAAATTTTGATAGTTTAGTTAGTATTTACCCGGCTACTACTCTTCAGGCTTCTGGTGAATTAGTTGGTCTTCCTTGGGCAGAAATGGGAAATAGTGAAGTTGGTCATTTAACTATTGGTGGTGGTAAAGTAATTTTTCAAAATTTTCCTTATATTAATCGTTGTATTTCTGATGGCTCTTTTTTCACTAATAAGACTTTCAATAGTGTAAAAGAACATGTTACTAAAAATAATTCAGACTTGCATTTAATTGGTCTAACATCAGAGGGCGGGGTGCATAGCTCTCAAAATCATTTATACGCTCTTCTAGAATTTTGTAAAAATGAAGGCATTAAAAATATTTATATCCATTGTTTTTTAGACGGCCGGGACACGCCTCACAATAGCGGTATTTCATATATTGCCCAGCTTCATGATCGCCTGACAGCCATGGGTATAGGAAAAATAGCTACTATTTCTGGCCGGTTTTATGCTATGGACAGAGATAATCGGTGGGATCGCATAGCCAAAACATATAATGCCATGGTTTTAGGAGAAGCTGAAAATAAAGCAAAAGATGCGTTAGAGGCAGTAGAGGTCTCTTATCAAAAACAAATATTTGATGAGGAATTTTTACCCACAGTTATTACCGAAAACGAAAAACCAGTTGCCACTATTAAAGACAATGACGCTGTAATATTTTTTAATTTCAGGGCTGACCGAGGCCGGCAGCTTACAAAATCTTTTGTTTTGCCAGGTTTTTCTAAATTTGCCAGAAAAAAGACTATAAAAAATTTATCTTTTACTACTTTAACTGAATATGAAAAAAATTTACCAGTAAAAGTTGCTTTTGATCCAGGGAAAATTACCATTCCTATGTCCAAAGTAATATCAGATGCAGGACTAAAACAATTGCACATAGCTGAATCTGAAAAATATGCTCATGTTACGTTCTTTTTTAATGGTGGAAAAGAAGATGTTTTTCCAGGTGAAGACAGAGCCATAATTCCGTCACCAAAAGTTACTACCTATGATGAGAAACCAGAAATGAGCGCTATTGAATTAAAAGATCGTCTACTTCAAGAATTAAAAAAAGAAGAATATCACTTTATTGTAGTAAATTTTGCCAATGCTGACATGGTTGGCCACACCGGAAATATCCAAGCCGCAATAAAAGCTGTAGAAACAGTTGACAAATGTATAGGTGATTTAACAAATTTTATTTTGCAAACTAGCGGCACCATGGTAATAACAGCTGACCATGGTAATGCTGAAGAAATGTATAATTTGCGCACAGGCGAGATTATGAAAGAGCACACCACTAACCCGGTTCCATTTTTGTTAGTTGGTCGCAAATGGGCACAGCAAAAAGCTCTTTGGCCTGAAGTGCCCCGAAATGATCTTTCTCGCACTAAGCCCAAAGGCGTGTTATCTGATATCACCCCAACCCTTCTTCACCTCATGGGTCTCCCTGTCCCACCCGAAATGTCTAACAGCCGAAGTTT
>JBDRII010000008.1:0-2746 GCA_043816085.1 Patescibacteria group bacterium
GATTTTTACAATAATACTATTTATTTTGACGATGATACTAATGTTCCAGGAGACCGCAGCTCAATCTTCAGAGGATTATTTACGAATAATTCAAACACAGATCAAGCTGAAATTTATAATAATATTATTTATCTAAGTCAGCCCAACGGGAGTGGTGACCATGGAGGAATTCAATTAATTGATTATCCTTCTTCTCAAAACCCAGCCAACCCCCAATCAATATTTAAAAACAATCTAGTTTATACTACTGCTAATATTGAAGACTGTTGTTATAACACTGCACTGTCAACTAATAATATTATTGATGAGGATCCAGCCTTCATTAATGCCACTATTAAAAATTTTGAACTAGAAGAGACTAGTCCAGCAAAAAATGCCGGCTTAAATGGTGAGGATCTGGGTGCATTTGGCGGAAGCTATACTTTTAACTTAGATATTACAAATTAATAGATTTCTTACGCCCCCAAATATCATAGACTGTCAACGTAATTTTATATTGATCAGATATATATTTTTTAATATATTTTTTAGGAATTACTATATTTGTATAAAAATGATCGCCATAAATACAATACTCACTCGGAGATATATTTGGTTTACTTTTATCTGGAGTATCTAAATTAGTAGTAGAAGAAGCATCAAAATTAATTCGCTTATTATAATTTAAATTAAATTTCTTAACTATTTTTTTTGTATTTTTATTTTTTACTACTAATTTAACTCGATTAAATAATGGCTGATCATCTGAAGATATATATTCTATTATTCCTCTTTTATTTTGAGTAGGCGCCTGGATTATATTTAAATCCATATTTTTAGTTAAAGGCTCATATAACATCATGGGGTTAATAGCTGGATCAAAACCCAAATAATATGCTGAACTAGGATAATAATTTTGTGTTTCCAAAGACCACGGAGTACCAACTCGAACTTCAATATGCAAATGTGGCGTTGTTGTAGTGCCAGTGTTCCCCACATATCCTATGGTTTGACCTTTTTTTACTTCAATCATATTATTATTTTTCGCTGTCTTTCTTATTTTTTTCGGAACACTATTTAAATGCATGTAATATATATAATAATATTCTAGCTCCGTTCCATGAAAAATAGTTTTTTCTGGAAATTCATAACGCATAATTACTGTTTTTCCTGCGCCATCATATGTATCAAAATCCCATAGCACGCCTTTCTTCACTGACAATACGTCAGTGCCCTCTTCAGCAATAATATCTAAACCTCTATGAAAATCAAAATTATTTTCATGCGAACTATAATATCTGGGCCCAAACGGAGATATTATATCATCAAAATCAGTACCAAGAACTGGCCATGAAGATTTTTCATATATTTCCCTAAAAACTGACCTAAGATTATCTTTCTTTTTTGCTTCTCCTAAAGCCGGGATAAACAAAAATATTATTAACAAAATAAATACTATTTTTTTCATATCTTTATTATATCATAAATCCATAACCGGGGAGCCCTGCATCCCGGGTTATACTAAAATAACACCGGGTACAGTGCCCCGGTGTTATCAAATATTAAATTTGTATACTGTTTCTTTGTCTTAACAGCTTTATATGGAGACCAAGCGCTTTTTAAGCTACCTTTCTTAGATCGAACTCTCCATTTATATGTTTTTCCTTTGCTGCCATGCGACTTCCCGCCCGCCTCGCTATGCGAAGCGTTGCGGGCAGGTAGTCGCAGGAACAAGTAGGAGTTGATATAAATCCAAAAAAATGATATAATTAATATAATATAATAAAATTAATACAAATATATGAAGCTAACAAAGCTTTTATTAAGTCTTTCTATAATAAGTTTAGGAAGTCTTTTTTTATTTAACGCAGCTTTTGCCCAAGAAACAGCTGACACACTATCTGCTTTCCAAACCCAAACAGACGAACTAGGCATGAAACATGTCCGATACAATCAACAGTACAACGAAATCCCTGTTTTTGGCAGCCAACAAATTGTTCATTTTGATGCTAACGGCAGCCAAAAATCTATTAGCGGAAAAACTGTATCTGATATTAATATAGACACAAACCCCAAAATTACTGAAAATCAAGCCCAAAAAAAAGCCTTAGAATTATGGGGAGAACAATTTAATATTAATCAATACGACAATATTAAATCAAAATTATATATTTTTAATAAACAAATAGTTACTAATAAAAAACAAGATAACCAAAATTATCTAGTTTATGAAGTAAAAGTATTTCAACAAAAGCCTCCAGCCCATGAATATTATTATATAGATGCTCATACTGGCGAACTTGTATATCAAATAACTGGCATGCAATCAGCAGCAAATCGTCGAATCTATGACTGTTCAATAAATTTATGGCTTGGCTATCCATATTTAGGAAGCTGCTACATGGATCAACTATTTATGGGCTATACTTATGGCCGTTCTGAAGGTACTTCTATCCGTGGTGCAGAACCAGTTTATTATGGCACTACTGATACAGACGATTTATATGACTATACTGGCAGTATTCATAATTATTATTCTACAAAATACGGACGGAATGGAGCTAATAATGAGGGTGGCTTAGGCGATGACAGCAGTGCCACCTACTTAGCAGAATATACCGTGGGCATTACTTTTATTGACCATTACACAGCTGAATATGATTATTGCCCCAATGCTTTTTTTAACTCTGCTAATTCTATCCATTTTTGCCAAGGTTACCCCACCTCTGATATTACTGGCCATGAATATGCCCATGCAGTGAATTAT
>JBDRII010000009.1:0-3384 GCA_043816085.1 Patescibacteria group bacterium
AATTTATGCTTTGAAAAAATATAAAATAGGCAAAGAAAGGGCTGTTAAGAAAGTATATCCAAAAACATATAAAAAAGTGTTTAATTATTTGTCTGAAGGTTTAGAAAAAGAAGTTGTGGTAGATTATGTTTTACCAGGTTGTCCAGCCTCGGCTAAAGAATATGTAAAATTAATTAAAGATTTATATCATGGCCGAAAGTTTGAGATTCCTCAGCGGCCAGTTTGTTATGAATGTCAGCTAAATAATAGTGTTGATTGTTTGCTGCAAAAAGGTGAGCCGTGTTTGGGGCCAGTAATGCTAGGGGGATGTGACGGAGTTTGCCCGGCAGCTTCCATGCCCTGCGAAGGTTGCCGCGGTCCTTTAAAGGACGCAAATTGGAAAAATTTTAATAAAGCTTTACTCAAGATTATGCCGCAAAAAGATATTGATGATATATTAGAAATTTTTCATGTTAAAGAATTAGTTAAAAAGAAGAAATAATTTTAAAAATGAAAGAAGATAAATTTTTATATTTAGATTCACATGATCATGAATTTGCAAAAAAAGGAGAAAATGTTTTTTTAAATCAAGAAGTAATAACCCAGAAAGATATTAAAAATATTGCTAAAGGAATCGCTGCTGAGCTTAGATCTGAATTTCCTCAACTTGGAACTACAGAAGAAAGAAAAGCTGTAATAGTTGACTGGTTAAATGTTGCATCTCAATTGGGACTTCATAAATTAAAAAATGCATTAGAAAATCAGGGACATAAAGTTGAAAAACATAAAAAAGAGGAATATGGACCAGGGAGTGATGATGATTTTATTAGGATAAGAGGCAAAGAAGATGATGATTTTATTGATTTGTATAAGAAAGATGTTGATGAAGCTTCAACAAGAATTAGAAGGGCAATTTTGGAAGAATTAAAAAATCATTTTCCTGACGCAGATTTTTTTCCAATGGAGAAAGACTTGTATGATGGATGCGTGTATCAAGCTGGACATGATTGGGTTATCAAATTTTATATAGTAAGTTTATATGATGGTAAACATGATTATTATAAGAAATATGGGGATGATGTTGATAAATCAATAAAAAAGTTATATGAATTAGATGAAAGGTGTCCATACATTGCTTATAATATTGCTCAAAGAGATCCTGAAATGCAGGTTGAGCTACAACATTTTCAAGATATGGAAACATTTGAGGATTTATTGGGAAGAGACAACAAGCCTGAATTTTCAAAAATGATGGAATATTATAATCAAATTTTGCAAGCGACAAAATTTTTAATAGATCATAATTTTAGATTAACAGATTTTGCATTGGATAATTTGGCAGTAGACACTAAAAGAGATGTAGGAATTTTATTTGATATGGGTAATTTATTTTCAGAAGATTTGGAATTAAAGGGAGATTATGCCACGCATGCAGATTATTTACCTCCAGAGAGAATGGAGGGGATTCAAAGACCCGATTTGACTGATCTTGGTATGATGTTTGGCGAACCAATTCATTTAAATGAAGGTCTAGTTACTGAGGAAGAAATGGTTTATGAATTAGGGGTGGCTTTAGGAAAGATTTTGGATGTTTATAAAATTAGTGATCCTTTAAGGATATTACAACAGCAAATGATAAATCAAAGAATTAGTTTTAAACAAATATTAGAAACATTTAACCAAGAAATGTCGATGACGGCATAAAATAATATGAAAGTAGAAATAAATCATTTAGCGAAGATGGAAGGCCATGCCTCATTTGTAGGAGATATTATTAATGAGAATATGGGCAAGGCGAAAATTAAGACCGAAGAGGGTGCTAGGCTTTTTGAAGGAATTTTAATTGGCCGGAATTATTGGGAGGCGCCAATTATTACTCAGAGGATTTGTGGAATTTGTCCTGTGGTTCATGGTTTGGGTGCAATTAAAGCCATGGAAGATTGTTTTAAGGTAAAAGTAAATAGAGACGTTGTTTATTTGAGAAAGATTATGGAATTGATGCAATTAATTCATTCACATACTTTGCATTTATTTTTCTTATCACTTCCTGATTTTTTAAATTATGATGATGATATTAAGATGGTTGGAAAATATCCTAAGGAAAGCAAGATTGCCTTAGAGGTGAGGGGCTGGAGCCTTAGATTGCTAGAAGAAATTGCTGGTCGAGTAGTGCATTCTTTAACTATAGAAGTGGGAGGATTTAAAAGATGGCCTAATGAAGAAAAGTTACAGGAATTATTAGATGAGAGTGATGAAATTTTAAAAAAGGCAATAAAATTTGCAAATATTTTTAAAAATTTAAAATATCCTGAATTTTCTCGGGAAACGAATTATTTTTCATTAGTAGATAAATCTGAATATGCAATTTATGATGGTGAAGTTGCTAATGATTTTTTCAAAGAAATTGAAGAGGTGGAAAAACCAGGTGAACTTGTAAAAAGGGTTTTATATATGGATGAGCCATTTTTTTGCGGAGCTTTGGCTAGGGTTCATAATAGCTATAAATTACTTAACCCTGAAGCTAAAAAATATTGGGATAGTTATAAAATAAAATTACCAACATATAATTTGTTTAATAATATTCCTGCTCAGGCAACTGAAGTTATTCATTGTGTTGAGGAGGCTCAAAAATTATTAAAGCAAGTTTTAAAGGGTGGCATTAAGCAGGAGAATGCTAAGTTTAAAATAAGAGCGGGAAAAGCCTTTGGTGCCATAGAAGCACCTCGAGGTACGCTATATGATTTTTATGAAATAGATAAAAATGGAAAAATTGTTAATTGTAATATTATTACACCTACGGCTCAATTTTTAGCTAATCTTGAAGCAGATTTAAAAGAATATTTGCCCAGGACATTAAAGATATCAAAAACGGAAAGACAGAAAAGAATTAAACAATTAATTAGGGCATATGATCCATGTATCTCATGCGCTACCCATTAAACTATGCACGATTTGCACGAAGCTGACCGAATTTTTAAAATAATACTTGTTTATGCGAAAAGGAATAAATTAATGAAAATTAATTCTGCTACTATTGGATTGGGTAGTATAATTGAGCACGGAGAAGAAATATTGCCAGAAAATTTAATATTTAATATTAAAATGTTAGCCAAGGGGACCATTGCTGAAGGGATAAAGATAAAAATAAAAAAGACAAAAGAAGACTCATGGGTTTTAAAAGAAATTGAGGGTGATAAGTAATTATGGTATAATAGAAACATGATTTATTTAGGCGCTGACCATGCTGGATATAATTTAAAGGAGAAGATAAAATTATATCTAGACCGGAAAAAAATTAAATATTCTGATTTAGGAACGTATTCTAAAGAAAGCGTTGATGCTTCTGATTATGCTGCAGCCGTGGCTAAAAAAGTAAAGAAAAATAAAAATGATCGGGGAATATTA
>JBDRII010000010.1:0-13261 GCA_043816085.1 Patescibacteria group bacterium
TCCTGGAGTGTATATTTTTTCCCAAACTTCATTAATTTGATCATCTTTTAAATAAGGCTCAATAGTCCAAAATTCAAGTGTGGGCGTGGCTACTTGGAATTTTATACTAGATCCTTTTTTTTGTTCAATTTCTTTTATAGCCTGCCTCATTTCAGGTTTATTAGAAATTTTTTTTGATGCTATTTCCCTGGCATCGTTTGGATCTGCACAAAAGAGAAATTCTTTGAAATTAGCATCCTCGCCTAGATCAGCACAAAAATACATATCTGTCTGATAACCATTTTTTGAAGTTAAAGAAAATAATTCTCCAGGTTTTGCTATTGATACAAGATACTTTATATTTTCTTCTTCACTAGGAAAATCCATGGGTTCCCCAATAGCATTTTTTCTTAGTAATAGTTCTCCACTTTCGGGTGATGACATGTTTTTTTATTATTAATATCTTATTTTGGGGCAGGAAAAAATTCTGCCATAGCAGCATTTTGAGAATTTGAAGAAGTTACTCTAATAGTATAATCTGCGCCCTCAATTGTTGTTGAATAAGTTTCTATTTGTAAATCATAAGCAGTAAAATTTGTTAAATCAGTTGCATTACAAGTTGCATTAAAATCTATAGCAACTTTTTTTAGTTCGTCAAAGGTATTAAATTCTTTTTCATTAAAAGCATGGTCAGCTATATCTAAAAATTTTTCAACTGGAGATTTGTGTTTGTCTATTTCAGCAATTTCCGTTTCAGTTAAAAATGGCCTTAGATCCCAATTGGAATTTGCTTTTTGAAATTCTGTGGTTTGAATGGATTCTTCAAATTCTTTTAAGGTTTTGCATTTAGACGATGCTAATGCTGCATTTTTATTATCAACAAATAAATAAGATTTCTGATCCCTCTCCACAACAATAGCTGAAAAAAACATTTTTTTATTTATTGCTCTTTGATTTGGAGATTTCGCGACTAATACCAATAATCCAGGTTTAGCTTTATGATCAAAAAAATCTTCTCTAGATAATCGATTTCTAAAATGAACTGGCTTTACTTCTTGAGCTTGCTCTAAATCACCCTCTTGAATTGGAGGGGTAAGATGTTGGTTTAATAAAATTGATGGGTTTCTGTTTTCTGGCATTTTAAGTTAATAGATTATATAATAGAGCTATGAAAAATAATGGATATAAAAATTTAGAAGACAAAACAGAGAAGCGGGCTAAAAGACGGCAGGCTAAGAAGTATAAGAAGTCAAATATGAAGGTTTCAGGAAAACAGGTTTTTAAACTGAAAGATTTAAAGAAGAAATAAAATATTTAGGCAGCAATATCTGTAGCTCCACCAGATTCTATATTAGCAGCTACTTGTGCTCCTTTTGATTTAGAACCTGAATTGCCCCCTTCTTTCATTCTTTCAATAGAAGCTGAATTATGGAAAGTTAGAGGAAGCCTCATAGATTCAGTCCAAATATCCCTACCCAGTCTAGTTGATACTTTATCAAGGCTGGCGATCATGCGAGGATGTTTTTCTGAACCAAGAACAGCTACTAATTCACCCTGCTTGTTGTGGAATAAATTTATTTTTCTACCTAAATCTTTTAATAGCATTAATTTAGCAAAATCAGGATTGGAACTTCGATAGTCAGTCATTTGGCTTTTTATTGATTCAGAAATTGTTGCTTCTGATTGAGTAATTTTTTCCAAGACTGTGCTAGCTTTTAGTT
Organism: Patescibacteria group bacterium; assembly: GCA_043816085.1. Taxonomy (GTDB): domain Bacteria; phylum Patescibacteriota; class Patescibacteriia; order UBA9570; family JAHJKD01; genus JBDRII01. Next base: position 1,701 of record JBDRII010000010.1, read on the forward strand.
GGTCAGCTGAAAGAGTGGGATTGTTTGCTAGGGTTTGTTTTCTGCTAATCTCAATTTGTTCTCTAATTTTTCCTAAAGCGGTTTGTTCGTTAGTAACATCTTTAGGGCTGTCATAATCAGTGATATCACCAGTATTTTCAAATTGATTTTCTATACTTTGTTTTTCAATATTCATTAATTGTAATCCATCAGCTACTTGCTGCAAAGATTGTTGGTCTCTGATTGCACTTACGTCTTTATCAACCAATGCCATTGGATCATCCTCTAAATTTTCAATTTCTTGACGCTCCGCCATTGTATCACCTTCGGCAAACCATTCTGTCTCTCCTTTAAAATCTCTTTGTTCAGATCCTTCAAATCCACCAGCTATGTCGTCAGCGCCTTTCATACCCTCTTTATCCATCATGGCTGCTCTTTCTCGATTTTGTTTAGCTTCAGCTCCACGTCCATGTGGTCTGCTTTCACTGGAGCTTACTGGTAAATCTGTTATACCAATTGGGCCAACATTACCAGATACTATATGGGCTGGTTCGGGTTTGTATTCAACTTCAGGAAATTGGGTTTTTTCTTGTTCAACTGCAGATGGTTTGTGTTTCTCACGTGTTACAATCTCCTCACCAAAGCCTTCAGATAATTCCCTTTGAATTTCCGATAATTGGTTTTCAATTTTGTGTTCCGCACTAAGTGACCAGTTGTATACTTTTTTAATAAGTCTTCCAACTGAAAAACTTTTTTCTTCCAAGGCTTTTATTTCATTTAGTTTTTTTTGTAGGCTGCTTTCTTTGTCTCTTAATTCTTGTAAGTAACTTACTTTATCTTCTAATGAAGCATTTGGTTTTTTTTCAGCTGTGGGTGCAGCAGTTGTTTCGATTTTTTGTTGGGATTTTAACATTTCTGCTATTGCATTTTTGGCTTTTAGTAATGCTTGAGCTGGATTAAATTTTTTTTCAGCTTGAACTTCTGGTTGTTTTTCATGTCCAGATTCTTGGATTGCTTGTTCTGCCTCGGCTATTCCTTGAACAGTTATTTGTTCATCTTCAGCTTTGGCTGCTTCTAATGCATCGTCACCTTCATGAGGTAAACTAGCCCAATCTTCTTGTTCGGCTTTAGTGTTCATTTTTGCCAGCTCTGCTTCAAAATCTAGATCTTCTTGTTTTTGTTTTGGGTTTGTTCCTGTGTGAGTTTCAAATGACATATTTTTTTAATTTAAAAATTAGTTAATAATATAATAATATTAGCATTTTTTGGGGGTTTTGTCAAGTTTTATTGGTTAGTTATGTTTTTTTTGGGGAGATCGTCGATAAAGCGGGAGGGAGCGTTTACTTGGGTAGAGCCGTAGAATGTTCTTTGGCTAGCAAAAGTAAGGTGTAATTTTTCGCGGGCGCGGGTGATGGCAACGTAGCAAAGCCTTCGTTCTTCTTCCATTTCAGCTGGTTCAAATAAAGACCGGGAATGAGGGAATAGGCCTTCTTCCATGCCTGTTAAAAATACTTGGGGAAATTCTAAGCCTTTAGCTGCATGAACCGTCATCATATTTACGGCTTTGGTTTTTTCGTCTACTTCGTCTTGGTCAGAAACTAAGGCTACTTCTTCTAAGAAAGCTTCAAGGCCGTCATTTCCTTTTTTAGAACTAAATTTATTTGTAACAGTTTTTATTTCTTGGATATTTTCCCAACGATGTTCACCTTCTTCTGTGCCATCAAGTAGATATTTTTTATATTCAGTTTTGTTTGTAATTAAATCAATTATTTCACCTGGGCTAAGCTTAATGCTTTTTTGGAATATGTCATGCATGATTTTTTGAAATAATAAAAAACTTTCTCGGCCTTTGGCCATAATGTCTGGAAGTTCATCTGGCTGGATTTCTAAAAAGGATTTTTTAAGCTTTCTACACTCCTGTTCTATTTTTAAAAATGTTTTATGGCCAATTGATCTAGGGGGGGTGTTGATTATTCTTTCTAGAGACAACCAGTCTGAAGGATTTATTAAAACTCTAAGATAAGCTAGAATGTCTTTTATTTCCCGGCGTTCGTAAAACCGGATGCCACCAATTATTTTATAGGGTACGCTATATTTTAGAAAAGCTTCTTCTAAAGCGCGAGACTGGGCATTGGTTCGGTATAATATTACGTATTGACTTAAATCAATACTTTTAAGTTTTTGTTTAGCTTGTTTTTCTATGTTTTGATCTTTTTTTCGTTCTTTAAAGGTTTCGCTTTTTAATACTCGATCTAATATGGATTCTTCTTGGACGTATTCTAGTTCGCAATCTTGAAGGCGAGAATCGCGATTCTCGCCTTCATCGTCGATGTTTAGAATTTGTTTGATTATATATTCGCCTTCGTCTAGTTCATCTTTGACTTCAGATACTATTACTTTTTCGCCTTGGGGATTTTCTGTCCATAGTTTTTTTTGTTTTTGATTCTTATTATGTTTTATGATTTCATTAGCAGATTCCAAGATGTGGCCAGTTGATCGATAGTTTTGTTCTAAATAAATAGTTTTGGTTTTGGCAAAATTATCTTCAAAGTCTAGGATGTTTTGGAAATTAGCGCCGCGAAAAGCGTAAATAGATTGATAATCATCACCAATAGCACAAATATTTTGATTTTTACTGGCTAACATTTCAATTAATTTGAATTGAGCATGATTGGTGTCTTGGTATTCGTCTACTAAAACATAGTGCCATAAATTTTGATATTTTTTTAATACATCTGGATAGTTTTTCAAAATTTGAACAGTTTTCATTATAAGATCATCAAAATCTAGGGCATTGCTGTCTTTTAATTGACGTTGATATTCAGGATAAACGCGGCCAGCGATTTGCTCGATATGACCCTTGGCATTTATAGCATAGTTTTTTTCGTCTATTAGTTCATTTTTAGCTTTAGATATAATATTTTTAATAGCTCGGGGATTTATTTGTTTGATATCAATATTTTGATCTTTCATTACTTTCTTGATTAGAGTTAGGGAGTCATTATCGTCAAAAATATTATAACTTCGCTTATAGCCAATAATTTCAATTTCTTGGCGTAATAGTTTGGAGCAAATTGAATGAAAAGTACCCATGGCTGGCAAATGCTTGAAATTTTTACCAATTAATTTTTGGACTCGGTCTTTAATTTCACCAGCAGCTTTATTTGTAAAGGTAACTGCTAAAATATTCCAAGGTTTTACTTTATGAACAGCAATTAGGTGGGCAATGCGGTGAACCAGGGTTTTGGTTTTGCCTGAACCTGCGCCAGCTAATATTAAAAGCGGGCCTTTATTTATTTTAGCGGCTTTTTTTTGGTCTGGGTTTAAAGTGTGGAGGGTGGGATCTATTTTTATGGTTTTTGACATAGATGATTATTTTAGCAGATTTTTTTAATGTGGGCTAATATATCTATGTTTTATAAATAAATCATTATATTCATTTTTAAGTTTGTGTTTTTTGTTATTGAAATATACATATTTTATTTTTTTAGTTAAGATTTTATTATTTTTTAAATATTGATCATAAAATCCTGTCTCCCATAATCTTTTATATTTTTTAAAATTTTCTAATTTTATGGTTTTAGGATTAATTATTTTAATTGATTTAATTTGATTGTTAGAATTTCTATAATAATGCTGGTAGCACGGGGGTTCCATCCCCCGTGCTCTGTTAATAATATTTTTATTTTTTGAGCACAGGGGGCGGTTCATATATTCTATATCTTGCATTTACTTTAACATCTCTAATAATATCTGAAATTTGTTTTGCATATTTTGGTTTAAATATAATATTAAGATGACATGGTGATATTGAATAACAATATAAATAGAATTTATATTTTTTTTGATATTTCCAAATTGACGCTTTCAATATTTCACACGCTTTTTCATCACTAAAAATAGGAACATTATTCCATGTATTTAATACTATAAAATATGAAGCATTATTTTTATATATTCTTTTATTTCTACCCATAAAAAAATCCCACTTAATTATTAATTAAGGGGATGTTGAACAATGATTTAATTGTATTAAATCCTTGCTTTTTCGTCAATTTTTTGCTATACTGTATATATTGATATTCATACTATTGACAATTTAAGGTGGTTAATGTAGTATTGGCTTTGATAAAGAAGATACAACTATAAATTCGTTTTAAATATATATGGAACTAATTCTAAGTATTACCCAAATAGTGGTAGTGGTTTTGCTTGTCATAACCATCTTAATGCAACAAAGAGGCTCATCTCTAGGTGCTGCTTTTGGTGGCGGTGGTGAAGCTTATAGTACACGCCGGGGCGCAGAAAAATTTATATTCTATTCAACTATAGTGCTATCAGTATTATTTTTAGGCCTAGCATTAGCTGGCTTTCTTCTTCAATAATTAATTTTATATCGTGAGTGATGAAAAAAAATCCGAATTAATATTCGGTGTAGGTAAAGAGGGTAAAAGACCTTCTTGGGAACAATCTAAGTATTTTTTGAAATTGTTAGATAAAAAAGAATCTAGCATTGTCCAAATAGCTATAGCCCTATTTTGTGTGGCTTTAATAGTATTGGTAGTTTATGCCTATATTGCTAATACAGAAGCAGTGGCTCAGCCAGGCGGTGAATATACAGAAGCTTTAGTGGGTTTTCCTGAGCATATTAATCCAGTGTTGGCTCAAACCAATGATGTGGATATGGATATTTCTAGGTTAGTTTTTTCTGGATTGTTTAAATACAACGAAAAACAAGAGCTAGTTACGGATTTAGTAGATAATTATGAAATTTCTGAAGATCAAAAAGTTTATACTTTTACTATCAAGCAAAATGTAGCGTGGCATGATGGCGAAGTCTTAGACATTGATGATGTGATATTTACTGTCCAATCTATTCAAGATGAGAATTTTCAAAGTCCGCTACTTCCTAGTCTTCGGGGTGTAGTAGTAGAAAAGTTGGATGATTATAAATTTAGTATGACATTAAAAGAACCCTTTGCTCCATTTTTGTCTACTTTAACTTTTGGAATTTTACCTAAACATATTTGGTATGATGCTTATGCAGTTTCTACTCAAAATGTTTTATTAACAGAATACAATATTAAGCCAATTGGATCTGGGCCATATCAGTTTTCTTCATTAGTAAAAGATAAGGCGGGAAATATTAAGTCTTATCATTTAGAAAGAAATGAAAATTATTATGGTCAAGCTCCAAATTTGGATAAAGTCAGTTTTATTTTTTACCCTGATATAGTAACTGCGGCTGAAGCAGCTGCTAGTAAAAAAGTGGAAGGGATTAGTTTTGTGCCTTTTGAAAGCCGAGATGATTTGAAAAAACGAAATCGAAAATTAGAATTTCGTTCACTACGGCTGCCACAATACACAGCAATTTTCTTTAATCAAAGAAAGGGCGATAATAATGTTCTGGCTTATAGCGCTGTTCGAGAAGCTTTAGTTTGGGGAGTAGATCGAGACCGAATTATATCTGAAATATTAGGTGGAGATGGTGAACCTATTTATACGCCAATACTTCCTGGTTATATAGGCTATAATGAAGAAGTAGAAAAATATGGTTTTAATATTAATACAGGTAAACAGATTTTAGCTGACAATGGCTGGAATCTTCCAGAAGGGAAAAAATTTAGAAAAAAAGATGATCAGCTTTTAGAGTTTACAATAGTAACAGTTAGTCAGCCAGAATATTTGCAGACTTTAGATATTTTACGTGAGAATTGGGAGCAGATGGGAATAAAAGTGAATATTGATACTTATGATGTAGAAGATATTCAAACTCAAATTATTAAGGAGCGGGAATATGAAGCTTTGCTTTTTGGAGAGATTGTGGGTACTGATCCTGATCCATATGCATTTTGGCATTCTTCTCAAACTAAACATCCTGGTTTAAATTTAGCTATTCCATATAAGAGAATAGATGATATTGACCAGCTGCTAGAAGACGCTAGAAAAATTACTGATGAAGAGGAAAGACGAAAAAAGTATTTTCATTTTCAAAATATTTTAGCAGAAGAATTGCCGGCAATATTTTTGTATAATCCAAATTATAATTATGCCATACATAAAAAAGTAAAAGGCATTGATTCACAATATATCACTTTAGCATCAGATCGATTTGCTGGAATCGAGAATTGGTATATTAAAACTGATAGAAGGTTTAAGCGTAAAAGTGAGGAAGCAGAAGAAGATAATACTGTAGAACTACCCGAAGAGCCCGAGTCTCCTGACGAGGGTAGTAATGAGAATGTAAACGAGAATGTAAACGAAAGTGAAACAAGTGAAGAGAGTGAAGAATAATACTTTTTAGATATTTTTATATAAAAAATTATAAACTTCAAAATATTTTCCCGCTGCATTTGTAAAAAATGTTCGGGTAAATTAATTATTAAATTATTTATTTATGACAACAAGAAAAAGAACAACTCAAAACAAAAAAAATAGACCAGGCAAAAGGACCTGGCAAAGAAACCACAGAAGCACTGCCGTTATCCCGTCTTCCACAACGAGAACAAAAAACAAATTAAAGATTATTGTTTTAGGCGGAGCAGAAGAAGTAGGCCGAAATTGTACTTTAATTGAATATGGTGACGACATCATCATGATTGATTGTGGTTTGCAGTTTCCCGAAGAAGACCAGCCAGGAATTGATTACATTATTCCTAATATTAGTTATTTAAAAGGCAAAGAAAAGAATTTTAAGGGGATGATTATTACTCATGGTCATTATGATCATATTGGTGGTATTCCTCATTTAGCTCCAGCTTTACATAATCCACCAGTATATGGAACTAAGCTTACCTTAGGAATTATTGCTAAGCGTCAAGAAGATTTTAAAGACAAGGGAGAATTAGATTTAAGAGAAATTAATCCTGATGCTGAAATTACATTAGGACAGTTTAAAGTTGAGTTTTTTAGAGTTAACCATAATATTCCGGATTGTGTAGGCGTAGTGGTTCATACTCCAGAAGGAACAATAATGCATACTGGTGATTTTAAATTTGATATGACTCCAGTGATAGATAAGGTTACTGAGTTTGATAAAATTTCTAGATTTGGTAACGAAGGCGTGCTAGCTTTGTTATCTGATTCTACTAATGCTGATAATCCTGGACATCAGGTATCAGAAAGTACAATTGGGAAGACTTTACAAAATATTATTAAAGATGCTAAGGGCCGAGTTATTATTGGTACGTTTGCATCTTTGTTAACTCGTGTTCAACAAATTGTTTGGGCAGCTGAAGAATCTGGCAGAAAAATTACCGTTGAAGGATATTCCATGAAAACAAATGTGGAAATTTGTCAGAAATTAGGATATCTAACATCAAAGCCAAAAACTTTTGTATCTTCTCAAGAGGCAGCCAAACTTCCAGAAGATAAACTAATTATTATGTGTACTGGAGCTCAAGGCGAAGGTAACGCAGCTTTAATGCGTATTGCTGGCAAAGAGCACAAGTTTTTTAGAATTCAGACAGGGGACACTGTGGTATTTTCATCATCTGTAGTCCCAGGTAATGAGCGAACTGTGCAAAGACTAAAAGATACTTTAGTAAAAGAAGGCGCCAAAGTGATTCATTATCAAATGATGGACGTTCATGCTGGCGGACATGCTCAAGCTGAAGATTTGAAATTATTATATACTTTAGTTAAACCAAAATATATTGCCCCTATTATGGGTAACCCATTCATGCTACGATCAGCAGCTGATGCAGCTGAAAGTTTAGGCTGGAAAAAAGAAAATATTATTTTAACCAGGAATGGGCAAGTTATGGAATTTTCTGGGGGAGAGTTTAATTTAACTAAAAAAGTAGTAGATACAGACTATGTTATGGTTGATGGCCTAGGTGTGGGAGATGTTTCTAATATCGTTCTTCGAGACCGACAAGTTATGAGTGAAGATGGAATGTTTGTGGTGATTGTGACTATTTCTGCAAGAGACGGAAAATTAACAAGCTCACCTGATATTATTTCTCGGGGATTTATTTACATGAAAGGTTCGAAGAATTTGATTGAAGAAACTAGAAATAAAGTGAAAACTGTATGTAAAGACAACAATCCAAAAAGTGCAGCTAACCCTATGCACCTGAAAAATAAACTGCGAGATGAGATAGGTAAGTTCTTATTTCAAAAAACTCAAAGAAGACCAATGATACTTCCGGTTGTTTTGGAAGTGTAATCTTGACAATATAGTATATATATGATAAAAAGCCCTGTTAAATATACAGGGTTTTTGTTATAATGATTTATATGAAAAGAGGAGGCAAAATTTATAAAAAAATATTATTTTTTGGCTTATTTATAGCCTTATTTGGGCTATTTTTGTTTTTGGGGGAAAGTGGAATAGCAGCTACTTATACGGTTAGTAATACTAATGATTCTGGAGCAGGAAGCCTTAGACAGGCAATAACAGATGCAAATGCCAATCCTGGTACTGATACTATTGATTTTTCGGGTCTTCCTACTGGTGGTCAGGAAACTATTACTTTAAGTTCAGCTTTACCTGATATTACTGAGAGTGTAATTATAGATGCTAGTGATAATTGGGATGATACAGGCGGAGATGATCGGCCTGGAGTAAAAATAACAGGTAGCGTAAATTATGGTTTTAATATTTTAGATGCGGCTGATAACACACGTATTAGTGGAATAAAATTTGAAGGATTTAATAATAATGGAATTAAGCTTCTAGCTGAAAATACTCAAATAGGAATGGATTGTTTGGGAACTCCAAATAATCATCAGCGAAATATTTTTGTAGGAAACGGAAGTGGTGGATTTAATGATGGTGGAATTTACATGTTGGGTGCTGATGATAATAATATTGCTGGAAATTGGTTTGGTATTGATGATGATGGTGAAACAATAAGCCGAAATAATTTGCAGGGATTAGAGATTGAGCTTAGCCATGGAAATGTTATTGGATATGAAGACAGTGATGAAGCTGCTTTTTCTTGTACATCAGCTCAAGCTAGAAATATTTTTGCTCCAGAAGAAGATTATTCAATGATGATTAGAAGTACTCATGTTTCTTCTGAAGTAAACAAAATTTCAGGTAATTATTTTAATATTTTGCCAGATGGTACAGAGATTATTGAACATGTAAAAGAAGAAAATGCTAACCACGTTGGAATTGGTATTTATTTATGGGGAGATAGTGAAAATACTATTATTGGAACAGATGGCGATGGGAAAGATGATGATAAAGAAGGCAATGTTTTTGCTGGATATCAAAGTGGTGGTGTTTATTGCTTTATCAATCCTGGTAATCCTACTGAAACTAAAAATAATAGGATTTCTGGAAATATTTTTGGTGGAGATCCTACTGGTACTTCTGATATTTATGAAGGTCCGGGAGCAGAAAACGGTATTAGACTAACCAGAAAACCAGAAAAATATATAATTGGATACTGCGACGATGACGACGATAGTAAGTTGGGCAATAATGATCTTTGTAGTGACGGCGGACAATCTGACCCAGATGCCCAAGCTAATTATTTTATTGGCATGGATAATACAGAGGATGATTTTGGAATTCGAATTGTAAATATTGAAGGCGGCGGTGATAATTATATTTATGGAAATTATTTCGGAGTAGGAAAAGATAATTCAGCCATCCCCTTAACTTCGGGAATGAGTTTAGGAGTTTCAGACGGTTTAGATGAAGACGAATATATACATATTGGCGATAGTGGGAATAGAGCAAATGTTTTTAAGTATAATACATATGGCATTTGGTTAAATTATATTTATAATTATGCTTATATTTCTGGTAATCGAAAGATTAAATATAATATTATAAGCGATAATACTTCGCACGGTATTTATTTTAATAATGGTAAATTTAATAGGGTTCAGACAGAGCAAACAGGGATTTTTATAGAAAATAATACTATTGTTGATAATAGTGGTTCGGGAATTTATTTAGAGGGTAGTTCAGCGTCCATTACAAGTAATACAATTGAAGATAATGATGAGTATGGAATTTATGCTTTTAGTAAATATAATGATATTACAAATTTAGGTGCAGTTTCGCCTTATGGTAAGCAAACTTATTTGGGCATAGATGAAGATTTAATTGCTAATCCAATTATTGGTGATGAAGGTGAGGAAAACAGTATTAGTGGAAATAATAGCGGTGGAATTTATTTATTAGAGTCAAAACCAGAAAATGAATCGACATTACTTACCGATAATAATATTGGTAATAATAATAATAATTTTGATGTGAAATCAGATTGGTATGGCGCAGTAGAAATTTTAGATAAAGATTTAGATCCGGTTTCTTCTGGATCACATACAATAACGCTTACACCCCAAACTGGAAATTCTTTAGCAGGGCTGGCAGTTGACAATGGTGAGTTTGAGGCAAATGCCAGTGATGTGGCTTGGGGACCTAGTAATTTTGATTTAGACGACCAAACCACTTGGTTTCAAATTACTGATTATATATATGATAAAGACGGTAATCGAACAAGCTATAGCCCCTATACTGTAAATGTTTCAGGTGATCATGCTAATGATTCTCTGAGCCCCACTTTTAGTTTTGATGGCCTGGATAACGAAACTAATGCAGGAGGAATAGCCAGTTATTTTCAAACTGGTGATATTTATCGATATCAAATTGCAGATGCAGTAGTTTCCAGTGTGCCAAATAAGCCTGCAAATGTGAGTCCGGCTAATGGAGCTATGGGCCAATTAAAAAGCGTAACTTTAACTTCTTCAGCTTTTTCTGATGTTGCAGAAACTCATAGTGCTAGTGTTTGGAATGTTTACGGTGATGAATCAACTTGTTTAGAAGATGATGATGGCGATGTTTATAGCGTTGAGTTAACGGATTTAACTGCCCACACTGTTCCTAGTAGAAATTTATTAAAAGGTGAAACATACTGGTGGTCAGTAACTTATAAAAATTCTTATGGTAATTATTCAGATCCTTCAAATTGTACTTCTTTTTCAATTCTTAGTAACAACATTTCTTTAAATGCTAGTATTCCAGATCAATCTATGAACGAAGATAGCAGTTTAGAAGACGCCTTTGATTTAGATGATTATTTTACTAATGCGGCGGATTTAGACATGACATATACTTCAGGAGAGTTGGAAAATATTTCAGTAGTTATTGATGCTGATAATAAAGTAAATTTTACGCCAGAAGAAAATTGGCATGGTGAAGAAACACTATTATTTACAGCTAATGATGCAGAGGGAGATCGGCTTGATTCAAACAGCGTAACTATAACAGTAGATTCTGTTAATGATGATCCAAATAAAATTACAGCTGGTTTTTCACCCAAAGATGAGGCTGTTACTTCTTCTAGAAAACCTACGTTGTCTTGGAAAGCCACTAATGACGCGGACCATTCTAAAAGTGAATTAACTTATCAAGTAAGGCTGGGTAAAAATAAAAATCCTGAATCTGAATATAAATATTCATATACTTCAAAAATAGGTGTTGCTCAAGTAAGGGTAAGCGATCAATTAGAAGATGAGACAGATTATTATTGGGTAGTTCGGGCTGTAGATCCAGAAGGAGATAAAAGTGAATGGTCAGCCATTAAACAATTTTATGTAAATACAGCTTATGAGCC
>JBDRII010000011.1:0-9187 GCA_043816085.1 Patescibacteria group bacterium
TTTATTCAGATTTTCTTTTTTCTTGATTAAATTTGGGATTAGAAGAGCAACAAAACTGGTAAAAATAATAAATAATAGCACCATTGTTGATCTTTCGATATTAGGAGCATTATAAATTGCTAAAATATTTATTAAAATAAATCCAATTAAAGGCCAAAATATTGGGTTTTTTGCTAGAGAAATTTTTTGTTTAAACAAACCTACCAAAATAAAAGCAATCATAGTAATAACCGCAATAACTTGTGAAGGCCGAATAGTAACACCAGCCATATCAATTGAACCAATTCTTTCAAATGGTAGAAAAAAAGTAATTAATAATATTCCCCAAAAAGGTTTTTTTAAAATAATCAATGAAATAACCACCCCAGCTAATAAAAGAGCAGTAATTTGCCATTTATAAAATGCATTAATATATCCGATACTAATTATAAGACCAATGCTACAACTTGTGCATATTAGATATAATAATATTTTTTTAATTTTTGCTGACATGTTCAAATACTTCTAATGTTTTTTTAGCAGTTTTTGCCCAAGTAAATTTTTGAGCCTGGTTCAAAGATTTTTCTTTTAAGTCTTGTCTTAAATTTTCATTGCCTAATAATAAATTCATTTTTTCTTGAATCCCTTCAACACTGTTAGGGTCAACTAATATTCCAGCCTCTCCCACCACTTCAGGTAAAGATGATGTATTAGAAACAATAACCGGGGCCGAGCAAGCCATGGCCTCCAATGGCGTTAAACCAAATCCTTCATATAAAGAAACTAGAACAAAAAAGGAACAAGCATTATATAAATTTAACAAATCGATGTCTTCTACGTAATCTAAAAATTTTATTTTATCTTCTAGCTTCAATTTTTGAACCAAATCCATAATATCTTCAAAGCCCCAAGCTTTTTTACCTACTATGACCAATTTAGTGTCTCCTCTTTTTGCGTTAGCAAAAGCCTTAATTAAATTTTTATAATTTTTTCTAGGCTCAATAGTAGACACACTCAGAATAAACGGATCATGAATATCAAAACGTTCTCTTACATAATTATTTGCTTCACTGTTATCTAGGGGCTTTAAAAAATTATGAGGGCCCTCATAAATAACAGTAATTTTTTCTTCTGGGATATTTAAATAATTTATTAAATCTTTTTTAGAATTTTCTGAAACTGTGATAACATGATCAGCTTTAGTAAAAGAATAAGGAAGTAATTTATTCCAGTAAAATTTTGCTGGATAAGAAAAATTTTCTGGAAATATTTTACCAATTAAATCATGAGCTGTTACTATTTTTTTTCCTTTATAAAAAATAGGGCAGGAAAAAGAAGGGGCAAATAAAAGATCAGCCTTTCTTTTTTTGGCTTCTAGAGGCAGCCCGATTTGATCCCAGTAAATTCGTTTGGGAGTATTTAAATTTTTTTTAATTTTATTAATATATATTAATTCATGCTCAGTATTTATTTTGGCTAACTCTAAAAGTAAGTTTGTTAAATAAAATCCATAACCCGTTTTCTGACCTTTTATTGATTGTCTATCAATTACTATCTTCATTTCGTTTTAAGGAGACAATTTCTAAAATTTGTTCTTTAGAAATGCCCTTAATTAAGTATAAAAATGCTAAATAAATAACTATGCCTACTAGTATGGAAAAAATTATATTATAATTTGGTACCATATATAAGCTAAGCATCATTACTAAAGTAGCAAATATTACTTTTAAAAGATTCTGGAAATTTAAGGCGCATTTTGACACCTTATAACATATAAAATAAGCAATAATTAAAATCATAAATTCTGAATAAACAGTGATACTAGCAGCGGCCCAGTAAGAATATTTTGGAATAAATATTAGATATAAAATTAAAGCTGAAACACCCACAAATGAATAACCAATTAGCATTTTCTTTTGTTGGTTTAAGGCTACCACCAAATAAGTAAACAAGGTTCCTAAAAATATTGTAGCCGTGGCTATAATTAAGATTCTAAGTATTGGTGCCGAAGCAATAAATTCTTCTCCACCCAAAAGTCTCATAATTGGCTCAGCTAAAACAATAGTGCCGCCAATCATGGGAACAGCCGAAATTACTAAAAAGTCAAAAGCTTTTTGTAAGACTTGTTTGAATTTTTCTAAATTTTTCTCTTGCCAATGTTTAGTAAGTATAGGAAGCGCCAAACCAATAAACATAGTAGGAAAATAAATTAAGACCTCAACTATCTTATAGGGCGCTCCATAAATTCCCACTTCACTTTCTGGCTGGAAAAGTGAAAGAATAATAGTGTCAGCTTTAAAATAAATTAAAGTAAAAAATATTGAAAGGGCAATTGGCCAGGACTCTTTTAATATCTCTAGCCAGATTTTTTTATCATAGCTAAATTTTATTTTAAAATATTTTCTGGAACCAAAAAAGTTAATTAAAAAATTTATAAATGAGCCCAAGACCAGGCTAAGCAGTATAAATTTTAAATCTAATTTTAAATAAATAAAAATCAATGTTGATGCCAGTAAAACCGTTTTTCCTAAAAATTCTCCTAAAGCTATCCAATAAGTAGTCATAAATTTTTGGAAAATAGCTGACAAGAGTTGGTTCAATGAAATAAAAAGATAAAAACCACATGTAATTAATATTCCAATTTTTACAATTCCAGGATATGGCATGAAAAAACCAATAATTGGAGCCAGGCCTAAGAATATAACCCCGGAGATCACCCTGAGGGTAAAAATGTTGTTAACTAATTTTTCTGTATCTTGATTAATTGTTGATATTTTTTTAAGTAATATTATATATAGCCCAAAATCAATAATAATTCCAAAGATCATTACAAAGGCTGTAACAGTAGAATACTGACCATACCCAGCTTGGCCTAAATACCGCAAGACAAGCCCAGCTGTTATTAGACTAAGAGCTAATCCAAATATTTTACCAATTGCTTGAATAGCAGTGTTATGAGCAATTTTTCTAGTAAGTGACATGGAATAAAAATACCATTTAACCCCCCTAAAGTCAACGTTAATTATTTGACAAGGAAGTAATTTTATGATACAATATATATAGTAAAAACAAAAAAATAAAAAAACAAAAATAAAATTTATATGACTTTTAGAAAGAAACTGGAAAGAATTTTCCAGAATCCAAATTCTAATTTTTTAATGAGGGCAATATTATTTGTGCCTCTTTTTGTTATCTATTTTATTGAGTCTTTTAGACATTCTTTTTTTATTTTACTTCATCCCCCTCAAGCTAGTTTTCAAAAAGTAGCTATCCAAGAACAAACCGGAACCTATAAAGATTCATATCACAAACATAAAAATCTTAAAAGCAGCATGCGCTATTTTACAGTAGCTGCGTTGCTAATGATTACTACTGCTGGGCTATCTGTTCACCTGATATATACTTTTGTTTTTCCACCCTCTGAAACCAAAACTGCTCAAGCTGCTACTTTTAATGTAACCAATTCTAATGTAGCTGGTGCCGGATCTCTTCACGCTGCTATTACCCAAGCCAATAGTAACCCAAATACTGATACTATCCTTATACAGGCCAACGGTGTTTTAACTATACATCCAGATAAAACCCTTACCATTACTAATCCAGTTGTTATCCGGTATGATACTGGTATAACCAATTTTGTTTTAAGCGGAGAAAATTTAACTGGTAGTACAAATTGCCTTAATGTAACTGGAGATAGTTCAACCATTAAAGACTTAAAAATAGTTAATTGTCCTGGAGACGGAGTTTATAATACTGGTGATAATAATACTTATGATGGAATATATTCTGGAACCGCTGGCACAGCTGCTCTAGCAAATAATAATGGTATTCATGTTACTGGTTCTAGTAGTGGCGTTACTATCATCAATAGTGTTATTTCTAGTAATGACAATTTTGGCATTCTTTTAAAAGGTGGCGGTCACACAGTTTATAATAATTATATTGGCTATAATGCAGCTGGTACTGGGTTGCTAAAAAATGGCGCTGAAGGAATTTTTATAATAGCCACAAATTCAACTATTGGTACTAATAATGTGGCTACTGGAAATAAAATTGCATCCACTTCTAATGGTATTGAAGTTGTGGGTGATAGTAATACTATTAAGGGTAATCTTATTTATAATAGTGCTAATGGAATATATATAGAATCAGGAGCAGATGATGTCATTATTTATAATAATTATATTGCCGCCAACACAGGTGCTGGTATTACTACTGGTGATTCTAGTGTTATTGACGACTTGTTAATTACTAGTAATATTATTGGCCGTGATGACGATGATAATTCAGCCCCCAACAGTAGCGGTATAATTCTTAAAAAAGTTGAAAATAGTGAAGTTAATGATAATGTCATTGCCTATAATAGTGTGAGCGGTTTAATTGCTGCTAATTCGCCGGATTTAATTGTTGATGGTAACACTGTATTTGATAATGTTGGTTCTAATATTAAAATGAGCTCAGGCTGTGACAATGCCCAGATTACTTCCAATACTATCAATCTTGGCCAAACAGGAGTAATGGTAGATACTGCTGACTATGTGACAATTTCCGAAAATACTATTAGCAATGCCACAAGCGAGCCAATCGCCCATGTTAATGATGCCAATGAAGGAGTCAGCGTTCCAATTATTTCCCGGGTTGAATATAATGGAGTCAATACTGAAATTGATGTGACTGCCTCTGGGTCAGGTACAGTTGAATTATTTACCTCAGACGATTATCAGTTAAATACATATTTAGGCAGTATGAGCGTTTCACCTAGTGGAACCTATACTTATGCCGGAGAAATTACAAATAACGTAACTGCTACGTATACTAATGCTAACGGCTCTACTTCTGAAGTTGGCACTCTAGATCCGACTGCCCCTTCTAGTTCAGCTGATCCAGCTGGTGGAAGTTATAACACTCCGCGCTCTGTTACTATTACTGCAACCGACAATGTAGATTCTGATCCTACTATTTATTACACTACTGATGGATCTGATCCAGATTTGAATTCTCCTTCAGGTGATCGAACCCTTACTGTAATAATATCAGAAGATACTACTTTAAAGTTTTTTGCTGTAGATGACGCTACTAATCAAGAAGATATAAATACTGAAACTTACACTATTGCCGAAGGTGAAGAAATTCCTGATTTTGAAATTAGAAATGTTCAAGCAATAAATATTGGCGCTGACCATGCCGACATTACTTGGCGAACCACCATCAATGCTAATTCTGTAGTAAAATATTGGAAAGAGGGTGAAGTAGAGGTGTCTACTGAACGAGAAATTGAATATAGTAAAAATCATTCTATTACTTTAAATAATTTAGATAATGGCACTACTTATCACTATTACGTAGCCAGTACCACCCAGGCTAATGAAACTGCTCAATCTAGTTCTGACACATTTAATACCTTTCAAAACACAATCAGTCGACCAATTATTACTTTTCCTCGTGATAATTTATTCTTTAAAATAAATAAAAGTGGCGAAGATATTCCTTTTAAGATAGAGCACCCAACTCTTACTAGTGGAAAATTTTATCTATATATTGATGAGATTAAACAGACTAATACAATTAATGATAAAGATTTTTGTAAAATTAAAGATGATAAAAATACATTTGCAGTTGAAGTGGATAACAACCCTGTATTAACTCAAGATATTCATACTGCTGAAGCTGTGGCCTCCCAAAATGGTAATACTAGTGCCCGAACAGAAATAAATCATTATCGATTAGGGTCTCAAGCTCGAAACATTGCCAATTTTGTAGTTGTATCTAAAGAATGGGCTGAAGTTTTAAGTTTTCATCCTCAAAAAGATAGTCGACAGCCAGACGTAACTAATACTACTGTTAACCCTAAACCAAAAATCGCTTCTTTTTTACCTGTTGAAAATCGTCAGAATTTTACTATCCAAGTATGGAGTAAAAACGTTGATCAAAGTGATTATATATATGAAGGCAATGCTACCCTTAATGGAATAAATAATGGTATTGCTAATTTTTCTAGGAAATTTTTCTTACCACAACCTCCAGGCCCCATCTATGTATATTTTATAGGTATAGATCAACATGGTCGAGAATTTTACAGAAGTGATCCCTTTGGTTTTAATTATTATAGGGCTCATCCTCCAGAATTTGGTGAAGTCATAATCGATGATAATAATCCTACTATGCCAACTTTTAGCTGGACTATGGTTAAGGGTTATTATTATGAAGTAGATGTTGATGGTACTGTTCAGTGCACAGGCCGAAATGATGATGGTAATTTAGATGCTAATTGTACTGTGCCCTCAGCTTTATCAGTTGGAGAACATACTGCTACTATTACTGTTTATGAAGATGAAGGATATCCAGAATTTGAAGCTAGTTCTAGCTTTACAATAACGGCCATATCTACCACAACTCCAAGCGCTCCTTCTGTACCCAGTGCCCCTTCTACTCCTGAAGAAGAAAATGGAGACAGTGAAGTTCCAGGTGAAGATGAAGACGTAGAACCAGGAGAAACAGACGAGGACCAAACAGATGAAGTACTAGAACCTGGTGAGGTAATTGATGGAGTACCTGGTGAAGAACTAGAAACAGAAAAAGTTATAGACTTAACTCCAGAAGAAGAAATAGAACTAAAAAAAGCTTTAAAAGAATCTTTAAGTCTAAAAAGCAATATATTAATCAGTTTAAATGGAATTTCCCATTTAGGAAAAACCGTAGACGGCATAACAAAATTTTGTATTAAAAGATGCTTATACCCGTCAGTTTCTTCTGATGACGCTATTCATATTAATGGTGCTTTAGAAATACCCAGCTCTATCCAGAAAAGGCTAACAGATAATAATGCTTCTGCCCAAGCCGCCCTTACAATGGGTAATGTAGTAAAAATTGCTAAAGTAAATAAAACAGGTGAATGGAGTATATCTGTACCACTATCTGAAATGCCAGAGGGAGATTACGAGACTACTATCCAAGCTTCTGCTAATGGTATAAACACCGAAGAAATTACTATTGCTAAAATTCAAAACCAAAAAGCTCCCACTATTACCAGAACTTCTATATTAGTCTTTGCAAATTTAGGTATAGCTATAATTATGATATTAGTCGGTGCCAGCATATATCAACGCCGCAGACGATTAGAATTTAGTAAATAAAAAAATGATTTTTAAAATATTTAGGACATATTTCTATAGTTTTTTCATCTCCTTGTTTTTTATTTTTTCTATTACTTATTTAATTAATTCTTTTTTTGCTATTCCAGAAGTTAATGCTGCCCCCCCTGCTAATCAATTGTCAGACGAACCATATATTAGAGTTGGTCTTTATGACACTACTGACACAGTAAAAGTTAAGTGTAATAAAAAAGCCAAAATAGTTAAAAAAAATGGCAAAATTATTAAGTGGGTTAAAAAAAATAAAACTATAAAAATAAAATATAAACCAAACAAACAACGTTACGAATTAAAAGTAGGAAAATTCTATAAATTAAAAAAATCTTATTTAAAAATTATTCCTAAAAAACCTGCCACTGCCATTTGCCAGATTATTAATTACGACAATGCTCCAGATTGGAACCCAGATCTAAATGATAATAAATTCAGAGAACGAATTGAAGTCCAATATTCAGAAAATTCTGATAAAACTTGGATCATAAATGAACTTGGTTTGGAACATTATATCCAAGGTATAGGTGAATCTGGAAACAACAATGATAAAGCTTATTTAAAATCTCTGCTAACTGCTGCTAGAACTTATGCAGCTTATCATTATTTATACCCAACTAAACACGCAGATGAGCCATATCTATTAGACACTACTGGAAACGATCAAGTCTATATTGGTTATTCCTTTGAAGAGCGTGCTCCAAATGTGGTTCAGGCTGCCAAAGACACAGCTGGTAGGGTAGTTACTTATCAAAATGAAATAGTAGTTTCACCTTATTTTTCCCATTCAGATGGTCGTACTCGTGCCTGGTCTGAAGTCTGGGCTGGAGAAAAAGAATATTTATTATCCAAAGACGATCCAGGATGTGAGGGTATGACTTTATGGGGGCATGGCGTAGGTATGTCAGCCGAGGGCGCCCGCTATTTTGCCGAACAAGAAAATTGGACCTGGAAACAAATCTTAAAATATTATTACACTGGCATAAAAATAAAACGCGCCTATCCAGAGAATAAATAACCGCAGAGCACCGTATCCGCGGTTATTTATTTTTCACTAACACCGGGTACAGTGCCCCGGTGTTATCATGCATTAATTAAATTTATCAATTATTTTCTTATATTTCTTTTTTGACCACTTTGAAGTATAGCCCTTATCTCCAAAAACCATTCGTGTATAAAAGATTTTCTTAGCCCCAGCATTAAGGGCTTTTTTTGTACTTTTTCTAGTTTGAGTATAATTCTTTTCCCTTGTTTCATGAACCATTGCCTCAGCTTCAGTTACCCAAATATTTTTTCTTATTTTATATTTATTCAATAGTCTCTTATAAGCTTTAACATTATAATTATTATAATAATCATTAGAAATACAATGTACATTACCTATATCAAAATGCTTTTTTGCTTTTTTATATTTAGAAAAAATATTCTCATAAAAATTAAGAAACCCAGTTCCTCCACCAGCTGCTCCAGCAATTAATGTTTTTGCCTCGGGATCTGCCTTTTTAATAGCCCTGTTAGTTTTTCTAAGTAATTTATAATAGGCTTTATAACCTTGTTGATAAAAATCTAATGACTCCTCTTCTTCGTCATCTTTATCTTCTTTTCCTTGTTGAACAGGCTCTGCCAGATCAGGCTCATTCAATATTTCCCAATATTTAATGCCATATGCCAGGTCCGGCATATCATCTATGCCGTCTCCATCATATCTTTCCACTAAAGCCCGCACCCATTTGTTATATTTTTTCCAATTATTTGGATTACATCTATATTGAGGTAAATATGGCATATCATCTTCATATGGTTGAGGTAAAAACTGATCATCAGCTTTAACTTTACAATTATTCGCATTGGTTCTATTTTTTTGATCCCAATTAGCAAACGGCCAAACAGTTACTAATATATTTAAACCTGCTCCTTGAAAATCTTCTACATATTCATCCATCATCGTCCAATCATAATCAGCTTTCTTTTTGTTTTGAACTAATCCCCATACAGCCGGGCCTACATGTGGCCGAACCCAACCTGCTCCCGTAACTTCAAATTGATTAATGGTTTGTTTATCAGGA
>JBDRII010000012.1:0-3718 GCA_043816085.1 Patescibacteria group bacterium
AAAATTATTCCTATCAATTTTTATCTTAATGTTTGTCTTTACTCTTCCAGTTTTTGCTGAAGAGCTAAATTTAGATACAAGTGAAGTTATCGATATTAAAAACACAGAACCTGCCAAAACTACTATTGAATTTGGCGACACTGTAAATATTACTGGTAATTATGACAATGACATTATTGCTTTTGGTAATAACATTACTATCCAAGGTGACATCAATGGAGATATTCTAGCAGCTGGAGCAAACATAACTATCAAAGGCACAGTAAACGGTGATGTTAGAGCAGCTGGCGGTAATATTAATATAGAAGGAGATATTAATAAAAATGCTACTTTAACTGGTGGATACATTAATGTAAATAGCAGCGCTACTATTGGAAAGGACCTAGTGGTTTGGGGCGGCCAAAATTTCATTGACGGTACTGTAAAGGGAAACGTATTTGGCTCAACCGGCAATTCTGAAATAAATGGAACAGTTGACCAAAACGTAGATCTAGATACTGGCACATTTTCACTAGGAAAAGACGCAGTTATAAATGGCGACCTTACTTATTCTTGTGGTCAAGAAGCTGACATTAATACTAAAGCCATAATAAACGGCGCTACTTATGCTAGCTCAAGTGACAGCACTACTATAGAAACAAACAAAAGCACAGAATCATGGAGTAAAACCATTGGCTGGAAATTAATTTGGTGGCTTTCATATTTACTAATTGGTTTAATATTCATACAACTATTTCCCAAGTGCCTTAAAGAGACTAGTAAACACATGTTTAACGAACCAGGCCCAAGTATTTTATGGGGGTTATTATTTATCTTTGTTACTCCGCTATTATTATTACTTCTAATAATCACTGTAATTGGTTTGCCTTTAGGAATTCTAGGCTTTATATTTTATGGAGTAAGCATATATATTTCTAGCATTTTAATGGGAATAATTTTAGGAGATAAAATCTTACCAAAACAAAAGCACCCATATATTCCAATGGTTGCAGGCATAACAATTATCTACGTTCTAAAACTAATTCCAGTTATTGGCGGCTTAATTGGTTTACTAGCGGCAGTTTGGATTTTAGGAGCATATATTATTAAACTTAAAAAAGAAAAGAAGAAGAAAAAGAAATAAATATGGATACAAATATTTTCAAAGCCTACGACATTCGGGGTATATATCCAGATGAATTTAATAAAAACACGGCCTATAAACTGGGCCGTGCTTTTGCTACTTTTGTTACTGCACCTGAAATTATAGTTGGCCAAGACATGAGAGGGTCTGGACCAGAGTTAGTAGAACATTTTGCCAGAGGCATAACTGATGAAGGAAAAAAGGCTATTTTATTAGGTGAAGTATCAACTGACACTCTCTATTTTGCTTCTGGAAAACTAAATTTACCCGGTTCTATGTTTACTGCTTCTCACAATCCAGCTAAATATAATGGTATTAAATTTTGCAATGCCGGGGCTGCTCCTATTTCCGAAGATACTGGATTAAATGAAATACAAAAACTAGTGCTAGACAATAAATGGACAGAACCAGAAAAAAAAGGAGAAATAAAAAATCAAGATATTTTAAATGACTATATTGAACACTGTTTATCATTTATAGATGTGAAAAAAATATCTAAATTAAAAATAGTAGTAGACGCCGGAAATGGAATGGCTGGAAAAATTGTTCCCCTAATTTCAAAAAAAATACCTTGCGAAATAATTCCCCTTTATTTTGAATTAGATGGATCTTTTCCCAATCATGAAGCCAACCCCATTAAACCAGAAAACGTTCAGGATTTAATTGCTGAAGTTAAAAAAAATAAAGCTGATTTAGGTCTAGCTTTTGACGGTGATGCTGACCGAGTATTTTTTATTGACGAAAAAGGTAACAGAATTTCTAGCTCTCTCATTACTGCTATGATTTCCGAACAAATATTAAAGAAAAACCCCGGTGAAAAAATTATTTATAATGTTCCTTGCTCCAAAATTGTTCCAGAAATAATTACTAAAAATGGTGGCAAAGCTATATTAGAAAGAGTCGGCCATTCTTTTATCAAAGAAACCATGAAAAAAACTGGTGCTATTTTTGGTGGTGAGCATTCAGGCCATTATTATTTTCAAAATAATTTTCGAGCAGACAGCGGCTTAATTGCTTCTTTAATAGTATTAGAAATATTATCTGAACTAAATCAGCCATTCTCTAATATATTGCAACCATACCAAAAATATTTTAGTATAGAGGAGACTAATTCAGAAGTGCAAGACAAAGAAGGTAAATTAAAAGAACTAAAAACTAAATATAGTGATGCCAAAATTTCTGAATTAGACGGCCTTACTTTTGAATATCCAGATTTTTGGTTTAATGTTCGCCCATCTAATACTGAGCCAACCCTAAGATTAAATTTAGAAGCAGACACCCTAGAACTTCGAGACCAAAAATCAGACGAAATATTAAAACTTATTAGAGATGAAAACTAAAAGACCAGTTGTTTTATGCATAATTGATGGTTGGGGTTTGGGTACAGATGATGCCCACAATGCTATTTTTTTAGCTAAAACTCCCAATATAGATAATCTACTTAAAAATTATCCCAATGGTCCCATTGGCGCAGCTGGCGAAAACATCGGCCTTACCCCTGGACATCAAGGATCATCTGAAATGGGCCATATGATTATAGGCGCTGGCCGGAA
The DNA here is from genome assembly GCA_043816085.1 of Patescibacteria group bacterium. Taxonomy (GTDB): domain Bacteria; phylum Patescibacteriota; class Patescibacteriia; order UBA9570; family JAHJKD01; genus JBDRII01. The sequence goes on from JBDRII010000012.1 coordinate 2,677, forward strand.
TGTACTTCTTCCCCAAACTCAAGTAAGCCAAACCAATTTTTCTAAAAATAAAATTCTACTAGAAGCCCTAGAACATGCCAAAACTAACGGCACCAGAGTTCATATTATGGGCCTTTTATCAAACGCCGGTGTTCATTCCTATTTAAAAACTGGCATAAAATTTTTAGAAATCGCCAAGAAAAAAGGTATTAATGAATTATACTGGCATGTCTTTGCTGATGGCCGCGATTCCCCACCTAAAAGCGCCCTAGATTTTATTAAACCAGTTCAAGCTAAAATGAATGAACTGAATCTAGGCCAATTTGCCAGTCTTATGGGCCGCTGGTGGGTAATGGACCGGGATGAAAACTGGGACAGGATAGAGAGGGCCTACATGACCTTGACTGAAGGAAAATCACTATTTACTGCGGGAGACATTAATGAAGCTATAAATAAAGCCTACGGCCGCGATGAAGTTGATGAACTAATAAAACCAACCATTATAAATAAACAAGGCTTAATTAAAGCTGGAGATGTTGTTTTAAACTTTAATTATAGAGTTGACCGGGCAATCCAAATTACTAAAGCTTTTATTGAACCAGATTTTTCTAAATTTACTAGAGCTGATCACTGGGACCAAATATATTACACTGCTCTAACTGCCTATTACCAAAACATGCCTTGCCCAACAATGCTAGTTCAACCAAAACCTATTAATATTTTAGGCGAAGTACTAGCTGATCGCGGATATTCCCAATATCGTTTAGCTGAAACAGAAAAATGGGTTTATGTTACCAAGTGCATGAATTCAATGAAAGAAAAACCATTTAAAAACGAAGAACGACATTTGATTCCATCAGATAAAATTAAAACCTTTGACCTTAAACCGGAAATGCAAGCCTTGCCTATTGCCAGTAAATTCAAAGAAGTTATTAATCAAAAAAAACACGACGTTATTATTTTAAACCTAGCAAACCCAGACATGGTCGGCCACACTGGCAATCAACCAGCTATTATCAAGGCCTGCGAAACAGTTGATCAAGCTATAGGCATCATATATGAA
>JBDRII010000013.1:0-18118 GCA_043816085.1 Patescibacteria group bacterium
CTAAAACAAAGATAACAATTTTCATTATTATATGACTTATTAGTATATTCACTATTAATAGAGTCTATTTGATGTAAATTCCTTCGAGGAACTTCTTTTTTTAATTCATTAAACTGTTCAAAAAAAGGACGATTAAAATCAAAGTCTCGACCATATTTTGCTGCATCCCAATCGTTCCCGTACCAACAATCACAACAATAGACTTTTAATGGGCTATCAGGATGTTGGAGACGTATAATCTCCTTATTACACAAATCACACTTTCCTAAATGAAGTGTTCTTTCATTTCTAAAACACATTCTTCTTTGCTCCCGGCAATTTGGGCACAGCGTAGGGACAGGAACATTGATTTTATCATAAAAGGCAGCGTCGGCTGCCCTTATTTTAAAATCTCCCCCGCATTCTTTACATTTTGCAATTGTTTCCTTCATTTTTAACTATGAAATAAAAAAATATAATAAAATTGGCGTATTTGAAAATATCCTCTATTATACTTATTTTATTATATCTTGTAAAGAGACTTGGGTTGTTTTTTGTTGTTCTGGTTGTGGTTGTTGTCTCGGCTGCTGTTTTGTTTGTTGCTGCCTATTAGGTTTTGGTTTTTGTGACTGCTTTTTTTCTTGAGCTTGAATAAAGTTTATTGGTCTTGGTTTTGCTTTACCAAAATATTTAGTTTGTTTATCTAAATTACTTAGTGACATTTCTTTTTCGGGTTCTTCTTTCTTTTGAGACGCAACATTTTGCGTCTCTACACGTTTCTCTTTTTTTTCTTGTTCTTTAAAATCTTCTACTTTTTTTATTTTATTTTGCTCTTCTAATTTTTCAATCTGATTAAAGCTAACTGGAATAGCAGAAATTTCATTAACTATATCCTCTTTTTCGTTTTTTCTTTTTGCTTGAACTGGATTTTTTTGTTCAATTTTTGGTTGAGGTGATTTTATTTGAGTAGGAGCATCTTTTTGTTTGGCTTGGGGGACATCGAAGCCACTCCATCTTAGAATCCGCTCTTCAACAACTGATTTTTGTCTGGCATATCTTTCCCGAGAAACCTTAATTACTTTTTCTTCAATGTCTGCTCCACCCTCAACCGGCGGGAGGCCAATGGCAGAAAAAGGGTCTGATGATACACCATCGATCATTAATTTAATAAAAAAATTATATTTTTCAATATTAACTAAATTTTGGGCAGTAAAATTTGGAGTATATTCTTTTTCCAATTCTTCTGCATCTGAACCACCTATTCTAAAAGTGATCATAGTACCAACGTTTCCAAATACAGCTGCTCGCACTTCGTCACTTAATTGTTCAACATATTGATGGGCTAAAATTAAATTAAGACGATATTTTCTAGCTTCAGATAAAATATTAGCGAATGCTTCAGTAGCAAAATTTTGAAATTCATCAACATAAAGGTAAAAATCTCTTCGGTCTTCTTCTGGCATATCAACTCTGGACATAGCAGCTAGCTGAATTTTAGTAATCATCATAGCGCCAAGCAAGGCTGAATTTTCTTCGCCTACTCTTCCTTTGGATAAATTCATTAAAATAATTTTGCCATTATCCATAATTTCTCTCATGTCCAAAGTACTTTTTGATTGACCAACTATATTTCGAATAATAGATGAGGCTAAAAATTGACCAACTTTATTTTGAATAGGAGCAATAGCTTCTGTTCTAAATTTTTCAGAATAATTTGAAAATTCATCTGTCCAAAAAGTTTTTACTACAGGATCTTGTACTTTGGAAACAACTTTTTTTCTATATGTTTTATCTACTAAAATTCTCATTAAGCCTAAAAGGGTTGAGCCTGGATATTCAATAAGCGCTAAAATAGAATTGGTTAAAATATATTCCATTCTAGGACCCCAAGAATCTGCCCAAATCTTTTTAAATACACCAACTAGACCATAGGCAATTAAATGTTTATAATCAGGATTTATATTTTCTAAAATATTAAAAGCAATGGGGTAATCAATGTCGGCTGGATTAAAATAAATAACATCATTAACTCTATCAGGTGGAATAAATTTAATTACTTTTTCTACTAAATCTCCATGCGGATCTACTACAGCTACACCTTTCCCTTTTTTAATATCATCAATTATCATGTTTTCCATTAAAGTAGATTTTCCCATACCAGTTTTACCAATAATATACATATGACGTCTCCTATCATCTTCCATAATTCCAAATTTTCTCCGTTGGTTACGGAAATTGGCTTCGGCAAAAACTGTTACATTTTGTGGATCACGCATATATTTTAAACAAATGGTATGTTAGATGGTATTTCATCATTTTTTGCTTCCACTTTTTGTTCTGGTTGTTTTCCTCCTACTGGAATGCCAGTTATTATTTCGTCTGGCAATTTTTCAGCTGGGGCTTGTGGTTCGTCATCTGGAACTATTGGTATATTAGATTCTTCGCTAGTTATTTCATCGTCTCCTTCTAATTCCAACTGATGAGGAGGCTCAACTCTTTTTGTCTCAGCTTTTTTAACAAATGGAGCACGAACGTCAAGGATTGGAAAGTGATATAGAGAAGCTAATTCATCAACAGCATAAATATGTCCAAAATTTTCTCCTCTTTCCCAATCACGGCTTTTAAAAGCCCGCAATAATTTAATAGACCGCCTTTTTACCCGATATTTTCTAAAGAAATATTCAGCTCCCCGAAAAGGATATCCTTTAACATCTGTTTGGGTGATCCGGCCTGGTTTAAAATTATTCGGTCCATTAAATTGATACAGAGCACCTAAAATACCTCTTCTTCCCTTAAATTCTTGATATTTATCTTTACGGGCTAAATAAATAAATCTAACTTTGGCTCTATGTGCAATTTGGCTGACTTTATTATCAATTAATGTTACTAGACCTCTTTCTGGTTCAACTAAAAACAAGCTGCGATCAATTTCTTGACCGGAAGCTCCAGCAGCGGCTTCTTCAGCCGTAGAAAAAATTTGGTTGCTTGCCATTTCCATGGCTTTTATCGGAGCGTCTGATATGGCATCAGTTATTCGTGTTTTTGGTTTATATTCTTTACCATATAATTTTGTCCTAGAAGCAATACTTAAAATAGCCTTATTACCAGAAACTTTAAATTTATCGAATTCAGTAAGAGTGACTGGCGTAACAATGACTTGATACCATATTTGCTCTCCAGGCTCCAATCTGCTCATAATTTCTAAAATTGAGGCCATGGGATCAATAAATCTTCCTTCTAATCCATGCTCAAATCTTTCATATCCTCGAATAGGAACATAATCATCATTAGTTAATTGCAGCTCTGCCCCCCATGCTTTCCATTCGCCTTTTTCCAGCAACTTATAGTCAATTCCCTTAGTGTAATCTTCAACTTCAAAAATTTCCGCATCTGGATATTGGGCATAAACTGCTGATTCAACTAAATCTCTATAATAATCTGTAGTATGAATAAAAAAACTAGTATGTCCATTTATTGAGGCTATTTCAAAAGAAAAAGATTCCTGCAACCATCCATCTAACCATTGTTCTTGTAAATTTGGCCGGTCTACAGCGCCCTGGAGCTGAACAAATATTTTTTCTACAGCTTTCATGCTTTGTTCGTTTTCTTTGGGAATATTCAACTGCAATACTACATATTTTCTAGTGCGTTTTTTCCTTTCCCGGATATATCTTTTCCAGCCCACACAAGCATAAATAATTATAACAAAATATATAATTAAAATTCCACCGCTTTGCATTAAAAATAAAAAAACCACAAATGGGTTTGATCCAAATGCGGAAATGATTGTCCTTAAATCTGTAGTAAAAAATACCTCCATTATTGTTTTTGTTTTTTATTTTTCAACTAAACTATATTTTCCAGAATCTGATTTTTTAAATTTGTCTTTATTTGTAAGAGCCAAATGAATAGTATTTTTTTTCACAAGTCTTTGCTCTAATACTTTTTCTACAATTTGAACGCGATTTAATGGCTCTTCTGATTTTTGTAATATATCTTCAATCACATCTGCTACCACACCTTTTTTATATCCCCATTCTACTAAAGCATAGATTCCACGACCAACTAATACATATTCTTTGTTTAATATTAATTCATTGTGAACTGTAGGAGGATAAGCTTTTTTATTAAAAATCTGAGTAATCTTGCCGGCAATATCAACAAAGTGCATTGGCTTACCATGTTTTTTCAAAATTAAATAAATTTTGTCATTCATTCGTTTTGGAACAACTGAACCCCAATGAGATAAACCATATTCTGAAAATGGATTTGAAGATATTTTAGCGCTAACTTCTAAAAATGATTCTAATATTTTGTCATCTATCCTTTCTTGGTTATTGTTATAAAAATCTGTATTAGAAAATAAATTAAAAACTTTATTTAAGTCTAGGGGTTTTTCTTCTTTGCCTAAGATTTCTGTTATTTTTTCAATTACTTGATCTAAAAAATCTAATTGAGTTACTTTAAATTTCCAAGATGTTCGATATTTTGTACTTGAAGTAAGTTTTTCAAACCTATCTGAAAGTAGCTGCGAAATAATAAAAATTATTGCTCTTTCATTTGAATCAGAAAACCCTGTAGGAAAAACTTCTTTCATTAAAAATTTTTGTTCACAAATGCCCCCGTATTGATTTAAAATTGTTGAAAGCACATGCTCCGCACCTTTAACAATTGAAGAAAAGTCCTTACTAGAAATAATTTTTTGAATAGAAGAATTTTCTATTTGCCTGATGCGTTCTCTGGTAACATTATAATGATTTCCGATAGCTTCCAATGTTTGTTTTTGGTGGTCATTTAAACCAAAACGTCTTTTTAAAACATCTGCCTCTTTGGAAGTAAGCTTTTTTAATAAAATAGAGATTAATTCCTGTGGGTTAAAGGCTTGTCTTTCGGTTTCCTCCTTTGATTCCATCACTTTATCTAATATTGATGATGGATTATTTGTTTGATCACTCATATTTTTAACAAAAATAAGCTAAAACATAACAATATATATTAACTTATTTAATATTAATAATTAGCTGTAATATTAATTATATTATAACTATATCATAAAAGTAAATAACTGTCAAGAGTTTATTAGAAAACATATTATTAAAATATGCAAACTGCCTCTTATCGTTTCATTAGCTTTGATCCAAAAAGAAGGACCGGGGAAGCAATGAATATAGAAGAATAAGTACCAGTAATGATACCTACCATTAATGCTAATATGAAAAACTTAATAGTCACACCACCAAATAAGAAGAGTGCAGCTAAAACAAATAAAGTAGTAAGAGATGTATTAAGCGACCGAGTAATGGTATTATTAATGGCCTCATTTACTACGCCCTCAAAAGTTTCTTTCTTTGAGACTTTTAAGCCTTCTCTGATTCGGTCAAATACAACAATAGTATCGTTAACTGAATAACCAAGTACCGTTAAGATAGCAGTGATAAACATAATATTCAGCTCAACTCCAAAAAAATGTCCAATAATTAAAAATACACCCAGCGTTATAATAACGTCATGCGCCAGGGCTACGAGAGCGCCAATGCCATACATCCATGCTGGAACAGGTCCATTAGTAACTTTTCTAAACGCCCAGGAAAGATATCCTACTATTCCCATTAACACCAATAAAATTGCTACCCAGGATTTTCTTTTTAGCTCTTCACCAATAACCGGGCCAATAGATTCAAAGCTTTCTTCTTTGGCTCCTTCTAAGGTATCTAAAATTTCCTGTCTTTTGTCATTGGAAATAAATCCCATTTTTAAAATATAACCAGTATCTCCTGTTGTTTGAATGTTAACGTCTTCTAAATTTTCAATACTATTTAATTTTTCTTTTATTTCTTCAGTAGCTGGACGAGCTTCATCGTATTTTATTTGTAAAAGCGATCCGCCAGTAAAATCTATGCCTAGATTAAATCCATACATAATAGCAGCCACAACAGTTATCACAATTAAGGCCATTGAGATAGAAAACCAGATTTTTCTTGTTTTTATAATATTATATTCCATACCACCATTTATTTTTAATTGGTAATATTCGGAGGAATGTCCGGGTAACAACTATAGCACTAAACATACTTAGTAAAATTCCAATCATTAAAGTTATAGCAAACCCTTTAATTAAAGATGTACCCATCCAAGCCAGAATCAAACAAGTAATTAATGTAGAAATATTAGAGTCTCTAATAGATGTCCAGGCTCGATCAAATCCGTCTTCTATTGCTTGGCTAAGTGGCTTTCCGCTACGCAATTCCTCTTTTAATCTTTCAAATATTAAAACATTAGCATCAACTGCCATTCCAATAGATATAATAAACCCAGCTACGCCAGCTAAGGTCAATGTAATTGGCCATAATTTAAATATTGCTAAAATAACTAATCCGTAAATTAATAAGGCAATTACAGCCATTACGCCTGGCACCCGGTAGTAAATTATAATAAATAAACTTAAGACAACTAAACCAATAATGCCGGCTAGTAAACTTTTTTCTATTGATTCTTGACCCAATGTTGGCCCGATATTTCTTTGATTAATAAGTTCTATGGGAACAGGCAAGGCACCAGCATTTAATCTTTGACCTAAAGTTTTGGCTTCTTCTAAAGTAAAGTCGCCGGAAATAACTGCCCGGCCGTCTCTAATTGGTTCATTTACTACGGGAACAGAAATAGGAGATCCATCTAAATAAATGGCAATTGTTTTATCAACATTTTTTTCTGTAAGTTCGGCAAATAAGTCTTTTCCTTCATCATCAAATTCTAAACTTACTTGAGGTAAGTTTGTTTGGCTATCAAAAATAACTTCAGCACTCTCTAATTGTTTTCCTGAAAGCCCGGTATTAGCATAATTTGGACCATATGCTTCTGGTGTCTCGGGAATTTTTTGAATTAATATATGAGAAGCTTGGGCTAGTTCTTGATCTTCTTCGGTTCGTTTTTCTTTAACTTTAATTATATGGTAGCCAAAATTGGTTTCTACAATTTCCGGATAAACCTTTCCAACTTCAGCTTCTTCAAAAACTACTTTGTCGAATTTTGGTACCATGTCGCCTTTAGCAAACTCGCCTAAATCCCCGCCACTTTCTTTACTTCCAGGATCTTGTGATTTTTCCATGGCAATAGCAGCAAAGTCTGCTCCTTCTGCTTTGACTTCAGCTAAAATTTCCTCTGCTTGTTTTTTATTTTCCTCGTTAATTGATTTAATTGATTCAAGTTGTTCCGTTGTATATGGTTCTGGTTCAGCCTCTTCTTTGAATTCTAAAAGTGGAGTTTCTCCAATTTGCTTAACTGCTTCGTTTATATCAGAAATTCCGGGAAGCTCTATATTTACCCGCCATGATTCACCATAATGAGTAATTTGAACAAGTGGCTCAGATACACCAAAAGCATTGATTCTTCGCTCAATAACGTCTCTAACACCGTTCATGGCTTCTTGTTCTTCGCCTGCAGGAATGTTGGCTAAATCAGCTTCGTATAAAAGCGAAGTTCCACCTTGTAAATCTAGACCAAGATGGACTTTAATCTGTTTTTTTAGCTCTCCATTCCAGGTGATATCCGGACCTTTGGGATAGTCAACAACTCCAGCTAAAAAAACTAAAATTAAAATACCCCCCAGAGTAAGCCATATTTTTTGTCTAGCACTTAATTTCATATTTGAATAGTATACAACATTAACTAATAATGGACAAGGACTGGATCACCGATATTGGACCAATTATAAAGTTCAGCTGCGCGGTCTAAAGGTTCATTAATACAGCCATGAGACATAACGTGTCCCCAGTTATTGTGCCAATAAGCTCCGTGGATGGTGATATCGCCATAAATAGACATAACGTGAGGAACGTTTTCCAAGCGATAATTATTAGGATCATCTGGGCCATATTCGTGTTCCATGGTCATGGAAGCAATTTTTGCCTGAATAGTAAAATCACCAGTAGGTGTTTCAAATTCTCCGCCTTTTCCAGTAGAAACCAAGAAGTCGTGGTCTTTTTTGCCATTACGATAAGCTCTTAATCTTTGTTCACTTAAATTTACATCTATATATTTAAATAAATCTGAGCGGCCTTCTATGTGTCTTTTCGAGGGTAGAGTTACTAATCTGGCACCTCTAATTTTTCCGTTCTTTCTTTGTTTCTTAGTTAGCTTTGTAGTAAGCTTTCCAGCTGCTAATCTTACTCCACCCTTAAAGTCACTTTCATATATTATTTCACTATTTACAACAACTTCGCCGTGACCTTCAAAAACTCTAACTTGAGGGGCACCGTCCCAATTTGGGGCGGTAATTATTTCATCTACACCATCTTTATCCATGTCTCCGCTAGCTACTTGCACACCACCTTTAAAATGATGGGGATAAGCCAAAAAATCTCCCAATATTATCTTTTCGGCATTTGTTTTATAAACTTTTACCCAAGGAGTGCCAAAACTTTGAACACCAAAAACTAACTCGTCTTCAGATCCACCGTCTACATTGGCGCAAGATACTGTGGCTCCGCCTTTTATGGAGCTGGAAAATGGACGAAAATCTAGTCCTAAATAATTTCCCCGGCTATCAAAAACCCTAGCATGAGTTTCCCCACCTGGACCTGCTGATGCAATAATCTCGTCTTTGCCATTTCCGTTGGTATCACAAGCTGCAATATTTACACCGCCCTTGAAATTTTCTGGAAAGGCAAAAAATGTTCCGTTATATAATACATCTCCTTTTTTATTAAATACGCGCACTTGAGGACCGCCGTCTATCATTGGGGCTGTAATAATTTCATTTCTCATGTTTTTCTTGCCAGCTTTCTTGCCCCGAACATTACCCACTGCTACATTTACACCCATTTTAAAATTCTGATCATAGGCTAAAAATTTATACTTTAATTTACCGTTTGATGTAAAAACATAAACCCAAGGTTCTTCACCTGGGCCTGAGCCTATTATTATTTCAGCTTTTTTATCTTTTCCTAAATCCCCCACCGCAATAGAACCACCATTTTGATTCATATTCTCAAAAGGAAAAAAGCTTTTTTTTAAATCAAATTTTCTGTTATATACCTTAGCTTCAGGTGGGCGTTCGTCTAAAGCAAATGTAACACACGGAAATGCTAAAATAAGTAAAAATAAAATAAATTTTTTCATGAATTTATTTTAACATATTTTTATATTTGAAGCTAATATAATTGTTTATTTTATTATATTTATGCTTCTCGTGATTATAATAAATATAATTTAATTTTTTTATAAATATTTCTTCATTATCTATGATGTATTTCCAGCATTTATGACGCCAGATACGTTTTTTATATTTAATAATATTTAAAGTTTCATCTGATAGTGATTTTGATAACTGCGGGCCTGCCTGCCGGCAGGCAGGTACAGTGCCCCGCAGTTATCATGCCTCTGAATATGATATTTATCACATTCACATTCTATTCTACAAATAAATTTGTAATCATTAATTTCATCTTTTTTTAATAAATTTAATATATAATTTGCAGTTATTAAAATCTCTTTCAAAATTTTCAATATCTTCTTTTTTTCTAAATTTTGCCATTAGATTTAAATGGCAAGGCATTATTGAAAAAGTATATAATTTAAATTTATATTTTTTTTGATAGAAAAATATTTCTTTAATTAAAAATTCACATATCTTTTCACTATAAAATAATGGTATCTTTTTATGAACACCAAATAACAAATAATAGATACTGTTATCTTTTAGTAAAAAATTACTCATATTACTAGTATAACCCGGGGGCACTGCACCCCGGGTTAGATCATTTTGTTAATAGAATAAAAAACGCCCGCCTTAATTTAGGGGGACGTTGAACAATTTTATTATATCACATTTCTTTGTGTCAATAATGCACTATTACTGGGGTGCCAACTTCAGCCCAATTAAACATCCATTCTGCATCTGGATAAGATAGATTAATACAACCATGACTCATGGGATGGCCAAAATTATTATGCCAATAAGCTCCGTGGATATAATATGGTCCATAAAAATTTAAATTATATAAAGTATTGGGTAGATAAAAACCAGGTCCGGCATATAAATGAGAATATATTTTTCTAAATACAGAAAAAGTACCAGTGGGAGATGGGGTGCCAGGCAAGCCACCAGAGATAAGCATCTCTTTTACTTTATATCCATATTCATAAGCATAAGCTTTTTGTTCACTTAAGTTGACTTCATAATACTTGGCATAATCTAAATTTCCACTAGGAGCAGTTTTTGATGGCCCAGTAATTATTTCCACTTCATCATCGGCGTCTAAATTTCCAGCAGCTAGATTTACGCCACCCCTAAAATTTTCTTCATAAGCCATAAAGCCTGGGTGTATTTCTGCCCCATAACTTTCAAAAAATTTAACTTGTGGTCCGCCAATTGAAGCTATGGCCACAATTACTTCATCTCGACCATCACCATCAACGTCACCGGCTGCTATATTTAGTCCTCCCCGAACTTCAACTGGGAAGGCTCTGAATTCTCCTAAAATAGTTTTGTCTGCATTTGTTTTATAAACTTTTACCCAAGTCTCGCCTACTGATTGAATAGCCATTACTATTTCGTCATTTTTATCTCCATCAAAATTTCCAGCAGCCACTGTTACTCCACCTTTATCATTTTCCGAAAATGGAATAAAATCTAATCCTGTGTACTCACCTTGCTTATTAAAAACTCTAACATGAGGAGATCCGCCTTGACCAGCTCCAGCAATTATCTCTTCTTGGCCGTCACCATCAACATCTCCGGCTGTGATATTTACACCACCTTTAAAATTTTCATCAAAGGCCATGAAGCCATTTGTAAAAATTGGATTGCCCCAACCATCAAATGTTCGGATTTGTGGTCCACCACCTTTTTTTGGTGCAGTAATTATTTCTTCTTTGCCATCTCCTTCTAAGTCGCCTACTGCTACATTGATGCCACCATGAAAACCTTCATCATAAGCAAAAAATTGGTTTATAAATGTTCCTCTTTTAGAAAAAAATCTCACTTGGGGTCCGCCACCATTTCCGGCACCGGTTACTATTTCGTTTTTACCATCTCCGCCCAAATCTCCGATAGCTACTGATACCCCGCCTTGGAAACCTTGGTCAAAAGCAAAAAATGATTTATCTGGAGAAATAACTTCTTCATAATTCCAAGTTTTTACTTCTGGACTTCTAGAAGGCGTAGCATAAGCAGTATTAACCAAAATTAAGGATAAAAAGAAAAATAGAAATAAAAAAACAGCTAACAATTTGGCTGCATTTTTTGTGCTTTTTTCCTCCATTTTTTTATTTTTGTTTCTATTTTTTCGCGAATTTTTTTATTTCGCGTTTTCGTGCTATTTTTGGCGAAAAGGCCTAAAAAGACCTTTTCATATATAAGTATAGCACATTTTCAAACCGAAGTCAACTGCTTATCCTACTTACCGTGGCACTTTTTATATTTTTTGCCAGAGCCGCAAGGACATGGTTCATTGCGACCGACTTTCTTTTTATTTACTAGAGTTCCACCTGACTGTTTTTTTTGCATATTTTTAGCAGGTGCATTATATGTTTTATCAGCTTTTTGCATAAATGACGGAACCATTTGCTTAACTTCAGCGATTTTGAAAATAGAGTAGACTACTTTTTTTTGAATATTTTGAAGAAGGGCAGTAAATAAAGTATAGGCTTCTTTTTTGTATTCTATTAATGGATCTTTTTGGCCATAGCCCCGAAGACCTATTCCTTCCCTTAAATATGTCATTTGATCTAAGTGTTCTACCCACAGTGTATCAATACTTCTTAAAATCAGTCCCCTTTCAACTGCTTCTAATACTTTTGGATCATCAACTCTTTCTGTTAATTCTTCATACTTCACTTGAGCTAAGTCCATTAGATAATTAATTAATATAGTTCGGGATTCAGCGTCTTGATATTTTGTACCAGCTTTTGTTTTTATTTTTTCTAAATTAGCCCGAACCTCTTCTTCTACTGGAAATATAGAGTTGGCAGTTTCGTAAATTTCTTTGATGTCCCATTTATTTTCATCATCTAGATTAGTGTGAAAAGAAACTACTGCTTCAATTTCATCTTCTACTAATTTGAATACTTTTTTTCTAACATCATTACCTTTTAAGCTTAGAATATTTTCTCTTTTTTTATAGATAACCTCTCGGTGTTTATTTAAAATATCATCATATTCAACAATATGTTTTCTAGCATCAAAATGATATCCTTCAACTTTGTGCTGAGCAGATTCAATTGACCTGGAAATAATTTTATTTTCAATTGGCATGTCTTCTGGAACTTTCAGCGTAGTCATAATAGCTTTCATTCGGTCTGATCCAAATACTCTCATTAGGTCATCATCCATGGAAACAAAAAATTGAGAAGATCCAGGGTCGCCCTGTCTTCCAGTTCGTCCCCTTAACTGGTTGTCTATTCTTCTGGATTCATGGCGCTCTGTACCCATAACTGCTAAACCACCAGCTTTTTTTATTTCTTCAGCCTCTTTTTCATTGGGTGGGTTACCACTTAAAATAATATCGACTCCCCGGCCAGCCATGTTAGTAGCAATGGTAACTCCTCCTTTTTTACCAGCTTGGGCAATTATCTCTGCTTCTTTGGCATGGTTTTTAGCATTTAATAAATTATGCTCTATACCCTCTCGACTTAGTAGTTCTCCTAAAAGTTCATTTTTTTCAATCGAAATAGTGCCAACTAATACTGGTCGGCCTTGTTTGTTATATTCTTTTATCTTTTTTATAACTGCCTTAAACTTTCCTGCTTCATTTTTATATATAGAATCTGGATGATCTATTCTAATCATTGGTTTATTAGTAGGAATCTCTAAAACTTCTAAACCATATATTTTATGGAACTCTTCAGCTTCAGTAAGGGCAGTACCTGTCATACCAGACAATTTTTTATACATTCTAAATAGATTTTGGAATGTAATAGTAGCCATGGTTCTGGATTCTTGTTTGATCTCTAGGCTTTCTTTGGCTTCTATTGCTTGATGCAAACCTTCAGAATATCTTCTTCCTTGCATAAGCCGGCCAGTAAATTCATCTACTATAATTACTTCACCCTCTTTTACTACATAATCAACGTCTTTTTTAAATAAGGCCATGGCTTTAAGGGCTGCTTCAATATGATGTACAATCTGAACACCACCAGCTTCATAGATGTTTCCCATTCCTAGAGCAGATTCCACTTTATTAATACCATCTTCAGTCAAGGTGGCAGCCCTCATTTTCTCGTCAACGTTATAATGTTTATTTTCTTCCAAAGTATTTGCAATTTTGGCAAATTGATAATATTTTTCTGTAGCTTCTTCTGCTGGAGCAGAAATAATAAGAGGGGTTCTGGCCTCGTCAATTAAAATAGAATCAATTTCATCTACTATAGCGTAATTCAAACCTCTTTGAGATTTTTCTTCTAAACTACTAGCCATGTTGTCTCGTAGATAATCAAAGCCATATTCATTATTGGTGCCATATGTAATATCAGCTTGATATGCTTCTTTTCTAGAAATTGGTTTTAAATTATCCATGTCTACCTTAAAAGCCTTAGTCTCATCATCTTCATCCTGAGAATCCTGATTAGCATCTGGTTCAAAAAGATAAGAGACTATTTGATTTTGGACACATGAAATAGAAAGGCCTAAAAAATAATAAATACGCCCCATCCAATCACAATCTCTTCTAGCTAGATAATCATTTACTGTTACAACATGCACACCTTCTCCTCTTAAGGCATTTAAATAAACGGCTGTAGTAGCAGCTAAGGTTTTTCCTTCACCGGTTTTCATTTCAGCGATTTGGCCTTTATGAAGAGTAATACCACCAATTAGCTGGACATCATAATGTCTTTGCCCTAAAACTCTTTTAGCAGCTTCCCGAACAACGGCAAAAGCTTCTACTAAAATATCATCCTCTTTCTTTTCACCCTTTTTTAGCTGCTCTTTGAATTCTTTAGTTTTGTTTTTTAATTCCTCATCAGAAAGACTCTTGATTTTTTCTTCAAGATTATTTATCTCATCAACTAAGGGCTGAAGTTTATTTATAGATTTTTTATTGGCATCGCCAAGAATTTTTGTAAGTATTCCCATTTATTTTCTCCAAAAAAATATACTTTTTATCATTCTTTTTGTTTTTCTTGATTCTCTTTCCTTACTTTCATATTTAGATTTTCTTTTTCTTATCTGCCTTAAGGTGTCTTCCCGCACCTCATCAATGGCAGCATATAAATTTTCATCTAAATGTTCTGTTCTTATTAAATCATTAGGAATTTTCATATTCACTTCTACTGTAAAAACATTCCCCTTTTTATGGTGAGTGTTTTTATCAATTTCTACTTTAGTCTCAATTATTTCTTTATTATATTTTTCCAAACTACCAATTTTTTCTTCAATATATTTTCTAATAGCATCTGTCATTTCTAAATTCCTCGATGTTGTAGTTATTTTCATAATTTTATTTTAATTGTTAGAGGCCTATTAATTGGACTTCTTCTTGCAATTGAATATTAAAATTTGTTCTTACTTTTTGCTTTATTAATGATATCATCATTATCACATCATCGGAAGAGGCATTTCCTTTATTTATCAGATAATTAGCGTGAATAGGAGAAATCTGAATATCCCCCATTTTCATACCCTTTAAATCTAGATCTTCAATAAGCTGGGCTGCGGATTTTTCACCTTCGGGATTTTTAAAAATACAGCCAGCTGAAGGATGGTTTAAATCCTGGTTTATTTGCTTTTCTCTAATTTTCTCTTCAACTATTTTCTGTATTCTATCTTGGCTGTTTTTTTCAAGTTCAAATTTTGCTCCTGTAATAATATAAACCATTTCTTGAAATTTACTATGACGATATCTAAATTCACATTCAGCTTGACTATATTTTTGTGGTTTAAATTCGTGATCTAAAAAATATACTTCTTTTACAAAATTTCCAATAGCTTCCTTATTTCCACCGGCATTCATCCAGATAGCCCCGCCAACAGTTCCAGGGATTCCAGCTAAAAATTCTAGGCCAGAAAGTTCATTTTCAGTAGCAGCTGCTACTAATTCATTTAAATTAATTCCAGCCCCGGCTGTTATCCAAAGGCCACCGCTTTTTATATTTTTTATTTCATTTTTAATAACCAAGCCGTCAAAGCCGTCATCTGAAAAAATAATATTAGATCCTCCACCTAAAACTAAAGTTTTAATATTATTTTGTTTTGCTTCAGACAATGCTGCTGATAATTCGTCTTCTGATAAAGCGCGCAAAAAATATTTAGCAGGCCCACCGATTTTAATAGTAGTATGTTCTTTTAAGGGAACATTTTCCTGAACTTTTATTTTTTGGAACATAGACTTTCGGCTAATAGGTAAATGTCTCCGGCTCCGGCAATTAATAAAACGTTATTTTTTTCTAAATGTTCATCAATTATTCTTTTAGTCTGCTGGGCATCTTTTGAATAAAAAACATATTTTCCATTTTTTTCAACTTCTTTTACTAGATCTTTGGAACTAATGTCTTGATCATTTTTTTCTTCCCTTCCTAGGACATCCCAAATTTCTTGGATAACAATAAAATCAGCTTCGTCAAAACTTTTAGTAAATTGTTGAAATAATTTTTTTGTTCGACTATGTTGATGTGGCTGAAAGGCAATAAAAACTCTGTGCTTAGGATAAAAATCTTTAGCTGCTTTTATCAACCCAGCAACTGCAGTGGGATGATGAGCATAATCTGAGACCACTACTGACCCCTTATATTCGCCCAGCACTTCAAACCTTCTCCAGGTTCCCTGAAATTTAGAAATCGCTTTAACTATCACTTCGTCATCAATATTTAGCTCTTTTGCTAGCGTGATAGCAGCTAAGGCATTTAAAATATTAAACCGGCCTGGAATATGTAATTCATAATTACTACCATTAACTTTAAATTTTTGAATTTTATCTTCTACCTTAATAGCTTTGGCCAAAACATCTGCTTCTTCTTCAATTCCATAGCTTACAATCTTACCATCATATCCTAAATTATTAGATTCCGAGTCATCGTTGTTTTTTATTAGTAAGCCATTAGAAGGCAATTTATTAATATAATTTTGAAATGTCATTTCAATGTGTTCTAGATCTCTATAATAATCTAAATGATCTTCTTCGATATTTGTTAGCACTATAGCCTTGGGATGAAGCTTCATCATGTGTTCTTTGTGCTCGCAAGCTTCGATAATAAAATATTTTTTATTTTTTCCTAAGCGAGCATTAGAATCTAACTGTTTTACTTTACTACCCACAATCATTGTAGGATCTAAGCCAGCTTCTATTAGAATTTCAGATATCATAGCGCAGGTAGTGGTTTTGCCATGTGTACCAGAAATAGCAATAGGATATTCATATTCCTTCATTACTTCTGCTACAGCTTCAAAATAACTTAATTCTTTGTCTTCTAGCCCCAGATCTTTTATTTTTTGACGTTCTGGATTTTTTTTTGGGACAGCTGCTGAATATACATATAAATCAAAATCAGCAGGAACATTTTTTTCCTTTTGCTTAGTATATACCTTTATTCCCTCTTTTTTCAGCTCATCTGTAATCTCTGTTTTTACGGAATCTGAACCTACCACTTCTTTGCCCATTTGCTTTAAAACACGGGCTAAACCAGAGATGCCAATGCCACCAATGCCTATAAAGTAAATTTTCTTGATTTTATCTATTTCCATATATACATTCTATCACAATTTCGCTTATTTTTTAAGATCTCCTATCATGTATAAGGATCCTGTTATTATAAGTAAATCATTATTATTTAATTGTTGTTCTATTTTTGTATACGCCTTTTTGGAGTCTTTTATTTTTATTAATGTTTTATGGGGAAATTTTTGATTTATATATTTTTTTAGTATGTCTAATTTATATGATTTAGAGAAGCTTGTCAAAGTAATTTCATCAACTAGGGGCGTAATATAATTAATAATTTTTTTATAGTCTTTGTCTTCTTTAATAGACAATAATAAATATTTTTTATTAAATTTATTTTTATTTAAAACTAACAGTTTAAGAGAATCAGTAAAAGCTTTCATTTTTTCTGGACTGTGGGCGCCATCCATTATAATAAACGGTTTTTTAGATATTATTTCGAATCGTCCTTCATGTTTTGCTTTTTTTAATCCATTAATAATGTGTTTGTTCGGAATTTTTAATATTTTTGATGCCGTTAATGCAAGTAATGCATTTTTTTTCTGGAATTCTCCTTTTAATCCTAATTTTATTTTATCTACTTTCTTAGTATTGTTGAGATTAATATATTTAGCGTTTTTTATTAATTTAGAACCTGTGATGGCAATTGAGCCTGGTTTTATAATTGCTTGTTTTTCCCTGGCAATTTGTTTTCTGGTTTTGCCTAACAAGTCAGTATGATCTAGATCAATAGTTGTAATAATAGCTATATTAGAATTTAAAACATTAGTTGCGTCAAATCTACCACCTAAACCAGTTTCCACTACTGCCCAATCTATTTTTTTATCTGCAAAGTAAATAAAAGTAAGGGCAATATAGCTTTCAAAATAAGTTAACTTAAATTTAATTAATAATTTTTTATATTGATTTAATAATTTAATAAAATTTGTCTCTGAAATTTGACGAGAATTTATTATAATTTTTTCTAAGGGCGAAATTAAATAGGGAGAAGTAGTAAGACCTGTTTTATATCCCGCTTCTTCTAAAATTTTAGCAATCATAACACAAGTACTTCCCTTTCCTGAAGTGCCGGCGACATGAATGGACTTAAATTTATTTTGAGGATTATCTAAATAATCTAAAAATTCCTTAATTCTTTCTGTAGTATAATGATCGTCTCTATTTTGATCTAAATCTTGAAGAAACTTTTGAGCTTGAATAATACTGCTGAACATATTTTTATGTGGCCTCGTCGGTTTATTATATAATTATAATTAAATGATTTAAATGCCCTCGGCGGGAGCCTCGGGCTATTTGATTAATCCAATAGGGTGAGGCTCCTGCCGAGCCCATAGGTATCATCTTGCTGACGAGGGCAGTGTTTTTATCAGTTCGGCGATATTTTGGGCAGCATTTGGATTATTTATTTTTTTGATATTGGCTGACAATAATTTTAATTTATTTTCATCTGATAATAATTTTTGGATTTTAGCGGCAAATTTTTCTGG
>JBDRII010000014.1:0-6695 GCA_043816085.1 Patescibacteria group bacterium
TTTGATGATGAAGACCGACCCTATAATGTTACAGATATGGGAGCAGATGAATTACCAACTCCTGGTATTCCTACAAATATTTCAGTTACCTCAAAACCAAAACAAGTTACAGTTACCTGGGATGAAGATTCCACATATCCCTCTAATCAATATAATATTCAATATTGGCCAAAATCTGATCCAACCAATGTTACCATTCTTACTAATACCGTAAATAGTCAAACAATAACCGGTTTAAAACCAGCAAAATTATATTTTGTAGCTGTTCAAGGCCAGTATAATTCAGATTATTCCCTTTATGCAGATGATTATTCTAGTAGCTTGGAATATGGAGCCAAGCCAAAAAAAGTTACAAAATTAAAAGTTCTGAAAAAATATACTACTGCTACTAGTGTAAAAATAAGATGGAAAAAATACAAGAGAATCAATAGATATGTTATTAAAGTAATGAATAAGAAAGGCAAGAAAATAAAGAATGTAACAGTAAAGAAGAAAATTAATTTTGTTAAAAACACTAATAAGAAATTTGTAAAAAAAGTTATTAAAAACTTAACACCTGGAAAAACATATAAAGTTAATGTCAGGGCCAAGAAAAAAGTAGGGGACGAATGGTTAAAAGGAAAACGATCAAAGAAAAAATCTGCAAAAACTTTGTCTAGTTAAAATTTACATCCTTATTTTTATTCTTTGCTAAGATAAAGTCAAAATTTAAACTTATTCTAGAAATGTCAAAACATGTTTGACTATTTTTTTATTATTGATAGGCTCAATTTATGAAACAACAATGTAAAAATTGTTTTAAAACCTTCTCTATTGATTCTCAAGATCAAGAGTTTTTTAATAAAATAAATATTCCCTTTCCTAAAGAATGTCCAGATTGTCGGCAACAAAGAAGGCTGGCCTTTAGAAATGAAAGAAGTTTGTATAAACGGAAATGCGATTTATGTAAAAAGGAAATGATTTCGCTATATAATTCAGATTCTAAGTTCCAGGTTTACTGCAAAGATTGTTGGTGGTCAGATAAATGGTCGCCACTGGATTATGGAATTAAATATAATCCCCAGCAAAATTTCTTTGAACAATATAAGAAATTATTATCCAAAATTCCTAAATTGGGTTTTATTGTTTCCCATGGAGAAAATAGTGATTATTGTACTTATTCTGTTTATTATAAAAATTCTTATATGTGTATTAGTGGGGTGGTTGGTGAAAACATGCTTTATAGTTATTTTGTTAATGATTCAAAAGATTGTGTTGATTGTTCTACTTCTTTTAAATTAGAAAAATGTTATGAGTGCATGGATTCAAATAATTTATTTAATTCAATATATTCTAAGGACTGTCAAAATTCTTCATATTTATATTTTTGTAGAGATTTAATTAATTGTAATAACTGTATTGGCTGCATTGGTCTTCGACATAAAGATTATTATATTTTTAACAAACCAGTTAAAAAAGAAGAATTTGAAAAATATATAATAAGAGTATTTACAAATAAAAGTAAAATAAATACTTTTTATAAGAAATATAATAATTTAATAAAAAAACATCCCCACATTTTTAATGTAATTGAAGACTCTGAAAATTGTACAGGAAATTATCTATATAATTCTAAAAATTGTCATTCTTGTTTTGATGCGAAGAATCTAGAAAATTCTAAATTTTGTTGGAACATTCCGCAAGGCGCCACTGAAGTGTATGATATAAATTATTCTCCCAAAACCGAACTTTGTTATAATTCAATGAGCATTGTAAATGGAAATCATATTTTTAATTCATGGAATTCATGGGATTGTGAGTTTGGCGAATATTTAATTGAATGTTTTTATTCAAAGAATTTGTTTGGATGCATTGGCCTTCGACATGAAGAAAATTGTATATTAAATACAAAATATTCTGCTAAACAATATAATGAGATAAAAAATAAAATAATCAAGAAATTAATAAAACAGGGGATTTATGGAGAATATTTTCCTAAAAAATTATCCCCATTTAGTTATAATGAAACTATTGCAGGAGATTTTTTCCCACTTAAAAAAGAAGAAGCTGAAAATCAAGGATTTCATTGGAAAGAAAAACTTACTGATTCTATTCATGAAGGAGTTATTCGAGAAAAAAATACAAAAAAATGTACACAGTGTAATAAAATATTTAAATATATTAAGCAAGAATTAGATTTTTACACAGATTTAAATATTCCTAAGCCTAATAAATGTTTTTCTTGTAGGCATTTAGCAAGATTAAAACTTCGAAATCCCCATAATTTATGGCACAGACAATGCATGTGTACTCAAATAGATCATAATCACACTGGAAGATGTCAAAACGAATTTTCAACTACATACTCTCCTAACCAGCCAGAAATTATTTACTGTCAGGATTGTTATAATAAAGAAATTTTATTATAAAAATTGTGTAGCACGGGGTCTTAGAACCCCGTGCTACTTATATTATACCCCGGGTTTGCCGATTTTATATTTATACTTTTTCTGATATAATAAAGATATAAGTATTAATATTTATTATGACAGAAGATGGGAAAGTAAGGGAGAGAAATATTGAGGGATTTCCTTTTAGTTTAATCCAAGATTTAGCTTTTAAGTATGGTCGTGATAGAAGATTAAGAACATATCAAACTGGACAACCTGGCTCAAAGGAATATCTAAGTTTTGTTGATGAAATTACTGGTAGAATTCTAAAATTAGTAGAAAAGAAAGATTCTAGATTTAATGGAGCTGGAATTATTGAGACTGCTAGAGCTACTCAATTAGCGGGATTAGTTTTAAGACATGCAATAAAAAATAATTGGGATAGAAATGGTGAACCAGATAAACCCAAGGGAGATGGCCCAGGCAGAGAAATTAATGCAAGGTATTTTTCATTGCCTTATAGTAATGAAGTAGATAATCGAGAAGCATTAATTGATTGTTTAGCTCGAATAATTAAAACCATCCAACAAGAAAATAAATATTCATATCAAGGCAGTCCAATGAAAGATGTAGTTAGGGATAGAACAACCTATATGAACTACATCAGTGCCTACTTACTTCGTTTGAGGAATAATAATTATGAAGTTGTAAAAAATTTAACTCGTAATCTTGACGATGAGATTGCCATTGTCTCAGCTGCAATTGATCTGGCATTAGAAAAATAAAATTATAAAAAATTAACATAAAAAATATGAAAAAATTAATTTTTCCCACAATTATAACATTTAGTCTTTTATTTTGTTTACCAAGCTTAGCCGCCACAGTCTATGTAGATGGAGACAATGGTAATGATATTCTCAGTGCTGGAAGTGAGGCTTCTCCTTACCGCACCCTTACTATGGCTCTTGCTAATATTAGTAGAGGCGACACAATATATTGCAAAGGTACAATAGTTGATAATCCCACTGTTCATATACTTCATTCTGGATCAGAAGGAGCTTTAACCAGTATTATGAATTGGCCGGATGAAACTTGCACTATTGATGGTGGTGGTGCAGGAAATACCAATGCTTTAGTTATAGATGCTGCTAGCTATATAAAAATTGAAGGTCTAAATATTACCAATGCCAATAAATATGGCATATTTAGCAATGGCACAAATTTAGAAATAAACAATAATAATATCTATGATATGGTAGATATTACTGGTGTTAATTTATACTCAATGGGAAATAATTGTACTATTTCTGGAAATAATATTTATAATACAAATAATAGTACTTATTATGGAATGTATGTGAGTACTGCCTCAGACACTATAGTTGAAAAAAATAACGTTCATAATTTCATCCGATTTGGTATAGGCGCCGAATTTAGCGCCGGTACATTAACAGTTAAAAATAATTTTATTTATGATATTGGGGGAAATACTAATGGATACGCATATCCGTCTGGAATAATTTTTTTGAACACGCCAACTTCTTTAATATATAATAATACTTTTTACAACATTGCTGATAACAATTTTAATGCTATTAGAATCATGGATAGTTCAGGCGTAGCTATTAAAAATAATATTATTTCTGCATGTTATAAAGGTCTATCTATTAATGCTGGTGGTATGGCAAATTTGGATTCAAATAATAATCTTTTTCATGAAGTCGACTATATTGGCGATTGGGCTGGAACAAATTATACAGAACTAAGTACTTGGCAAGTAGCTACTAGTCAAGATCCAGATTCCATAACTGGAGATCCTTTATTTAACTCAACTACATCTGGGGCTGAAGATTTACATCTAACTGATACATCTCCTGCTATAGATACTGGTCTAGACATTGGTTCTATTACGGGTGATATTGATAATGAAGATCGGCCATACTATGTTACAGACATAGGAGCAGATGAAAGACCAGTTATAGAAGAAGTGCCAACAAATTTAGCATATAGTCCAAAACCTAAAAAAATTGAATATTCATGGGACATGGATCAAGATTATCCAGTAACAAATTTTATTGTCCGAAGCGCTACTAAATCTGATTTTTCTGATGCTACAACGAATTTATTTGATGATAGTGGCGCTGGTTTAGTAGAAAATTTAAAACCAGCTAAAAAATATTATACTCAAGCTCAAGCAGTTTTTACTACAGATGCAGGTACTTATTCTTCTGATTGGTCAGATAGTCTAATTTCTGGAACTAAACCAAAAAAAATAAAAAAACTTAAAAATTTAATGACCGGTCATACTTATTCTCAGTGGAGATGGAAAAAATATAAACGAGTCAGAAATTACAATATAAAGCTAATGAACAAAAATAAGAAGAAAATAAAAACAATTAAGATTAGCAAGAAGAAAAAATTTGTGAAAAACACTAAGAAAAAATTTGTGAAAAAAATGATAGAAGATTTAAAAATCGGAAAAACATATAAGCTAAAAATTAGAGGAAAGAAAAAAATTAATGGCGAATGGCTAAAAGGAAAATGGAGTAAAACCAAAACATTCACCACTCAAGCCGACGCTGCACCTTATTAATTAATTTTATTAAAATGATAGATGAAAGTGCTCCACCAAAAATAGAATCACAATTACAAACAATCCAAAGATTTATTTTTCCCAATGACATTGAAGCAGCTCAAAGATTAGACACTATTGATTTAACTGATATTGAAGATTTTAGGAATTATATGGCAGAGTTTGCAGATCTTCGAATTAAAAAATTATATGCTTTCGTTGATGCATTAGGCGCAGATCCGGAGTTAGATAACAATGATAAATTAACTCAATTGAAGGATTATATAACAAAAATTGATAAGGCCTATAAAACGCTTAACAGTGTTTTAAATTTTAAGGGTTGTCTTGATTTTAATGATGAGAAAAGGGGAAAAATATATAGGGAGGCCGTAGTAAAATTTAGAAACGCTGCTATGATGTCTAGAAATCCCGAAATTGAAGCAAGACTAAATTTAAAGTCACATAATCCGGAATAATATTTTGTGAATAACTTAGAGTGATGTAAATGTAACGATTACATCACTCTTTTTTTATTTGTGTTGTCTTAGCGGAATTTTCCATTGGGTCGGAAAATTGTAAAATACTATTTGACTAAAAAGTTTAGATTAATTAGTGTTAATTTAAATAATCCTTCGATACAATTTTGCTTCGCAAAATCACTCAGGATTATTAAATTAAAAAACCCTGAGTGATTCTCCGAAGGAGAATCGTACCGAAGGGTTTCTGAAAATCATGCAAACAAAGCAATGTAAACAATGTTCTAAAACCTATAAAATAACTGATGCAGATCAGGAGTTTTATAGTAGACTAAATTTACCAGAGCCTACATTGTGCCCAGATTGCCGGGCTCAACGCAGAATGGCCAGGCGAAATGAAAGGACGCTATATCAAGATCAATGCGATTTATGTAAAAAAGATATTCTTTCAGTCTATTCAGCCGACAAAAATCTTACAGTTTATTGTCGAGATTGCTGGTACGGTGATAAATGGGAGGCGTGTGATTATGGCAGAGATTTTGATTTTAATCGTCCTTTTTTTGAACAATTTGAAGAATTGCAAAATAAAGTCCCTCGAATTAATTTAATTAGAGTAGATGCACATAATAGTGATTTTATTAATGTAGTTGGTCACGCCAAAAATTGTTACTTACTTTTTGGCTCAATTGAAGTGGAAGACTGTATGTATGGAAATCCATATTATTCTAAAAATTGCCTAGATACTTTATCTATTAGAAATTGCGAATTATGTTATGAATGCATTACATCTGACAGATTATATAATTGTCTATATTCTCAAGATTGTTTTGATTCAAATAATTTGATGTTTTGTTATGATTGTAAAGGTTGTACAGATTGTATAGGCTCAGCTGGACTTCGAAATAAATCAAATTATATTTTCAATAAGCAATTTTCTCCTGAAGATTTTAAAAAAGAAAAAGCCAGAATTAATTTATGTAATTCAGAAAGTGTAAATAGAGTTGTTAAGCATTTTGAAGAGGAAAAATTAAAACATCCCAGAAAATATATGATGGGCGTCAAAAATGAAAGTGTCACAGGTAATTATATTAATCAAGGAAAAAATACTTTTAATTCTTTTGATGTTCAAAAATCAGAGAATTGTAATTATTTAACTCAAATTTTAGATTGCAAAGATGCTTATGATGCTAGTTATTGTGAGGAAAGCGAATTGATGGTAGAACAATCTGGTGCATATAAAATGAATGGAGGATATTATTGTTTTTGGTGTTATGAAAG
>JBDRII010000015.1:0-2070 GCA_043816085.1 Patescibacteria group bacterium
ATATCTTCACTAACTTTTCTAGACCATCCGATTGAGGAACCAAGCAGTCCCAAAACGATATTGATATATCCTACAACAATAAGTAGGGTGGCAATAATTAAAGACTGAATATGCCCAGAGCCGTTTCCAGTAATAAAATAATAATATAAAAATCGTCCTACTAAAGCTACACCTGGCACCATAAAAATGAATCCCATAATACCGAAAAATCTAAGTGAACGAAAAATTACTATATTTATAACAATATTCCAACCAGCCTTCCAAATATGAACAGGGATGCTAGTGATCAAACGAGATGGCCGGCTGACTTCACGGTCAGGAATAGGAACCTCGATAGTGGCTAGCTTTAAATCTTGGGCTGATAAAAGCGTAGTGTGGCAATAGGTGTGCAGCGAATATACTCCAATTTTCATAGCTGCTTCTTTGGAATAAGCCCGAAATCCTGTAGAGACATCATATTTTGGCATGCCAGCCCATCTAGTCATAACAAAGCTGCCGATTTTATTTAAAGTTTTGTTTTTACTGTTTAGATTTTTTCTAGAGCCAATAACTATTTCTGCTTGTTTATCTAAAATGGGTTGAATTAAAACTGGAATTTGTGACTGGTCATAATGATTGTCGCCATCTGTGTTTACTATAATATCGGCACCTCTTTGAATGGCAACATCTATTGCATCTTTAAATGTAGTGGCTAGACCTTTATTTTTTTTATGAGAAATAATATAATCTGCTCCTACATCTTTCGCAATTTGAATAGTCTTATCTTCTGATCCATCATCATAAATTAATACCTCAACCTGTGAAATGCCTTCGATTTGACGAGGTATTTCTTTGATAACTGTAGCTAGATTTTCTTCCTCGTTATAACAAGGGATAGTAACAATTAATTTCATATTTATTATTTATCTTTTATCTACCTATTGAAAAATATTCAAAACCAGTTTCTTTTATTTTTTCTGGATCTAAATGATTTCGACCGTCAAATATTACAGGTTTATTTAATAAGCCTTTTATTTTTGTGTAATCCAGATCTTTAAATTCTGGCCATTCAGTTAATAAAAGTAATGCGTCATTATCTTTAATGGCTTTATAGGGATCATCATAATAAATAACTGAATCTCCTAAAATTTGTTTGGCATTGGCAGTTGCCTGATAATCAAATACATCTATCTCTGCTCCTTCTTTTACTAATCTGCTAATAATATCAATGGCAGCGGATTCCCGGATGTCATCTGTATTACCTTTAAAGGCTAAGCCTAAGGCAACAAATTTCTTTCCCTTTAAATCTTTGAAATAATTTTTTAATTTATTTACAAAATGTTTTCTTTGATGTTGATTAACTTCTATAACAGATTTTAATAATTTAAAATCATAGCCGTGACTGCCGGCAATTTGGTCTAAGGCTTTTACGTCT
The DNA here is from genome assembly GCA_043816085.1 of Patescibacteria group bacterium. Lineage (GTDB taxonomy): Bacteria > Patescibacteriota > Patescibacteriia > UBA9570 > JAHJKD01 > JBDRII01. The sequence goes on from JBDRII010000015.1 coordinate 1,415, forward strand.
TTAGGAAAACAAGAGCCGCCCCAGCCAATTCCAGCTTTTAAAAATTTTGGGCCGATTCTTTTATCTAGCCCCACTCCGTATGCTACTTCTTCAATATTAGCATCAGCTTTTTCACAAATATGAGCAATTTCATTAATAAAAGAAATCTTAGTGGCCAGGAAGGCATTAGAGGTATATTTAATAAGTTCAGAACTTTCAACAGTAGTAATAAACTTTTCTGCTTTAATATTTTGAAAAACGTCCAGCATAATTTTTTTAGCTTTATCAGACCGGACGCCCACTACAACCCTGTCTGCTTCTGTAAAATCTTTGATGGCTGAACCTTCTCTTAAAAATTCCGGGCAAGAAACAACATCAAAGTCTCCTTTGTATTTTTTTTGAATTATTTTTTCTACTTCTTTTCCTGTTCCCACTGGCACTGTAGATTTATTTACTATAACATTATATTTATTTAAATTTTCACCAATTTCCTCGGCTACTGCATATACATATTGAAGGTCAGCTTTGCCATCTTCAGCTGATGGTGTACCCACAGCAATAAAAATTGCATCAGCATTATTTACATGATCTTTAAGTGAGGTGGAAAAATTAAGCCGGCCTGCTTCTACATTTCTTTTTACTAAAATATCTAAACCTGGTTCAAAAATAGGAATAAC
>JBDRII010000016.1:0-2290 GCA_043816085.1 Patescibacteria group bacterium
AAACTGGTTTTGAAAAAATAAATGGCAACCAAGACCCTAAAATAAATAATGGAAACATTATTAATCAAGTGACTGTCAAAAAACGAGATGGCATAGTTTTACTTGGTCGTTTGTCAGAAATTCGAAATGCGCCTTTTTTAAATGGATCATTTGCTAAAGTATATGATTCAGAAGGAATCCAAAAACGAAGAAGTTTTTATACTTATGATTCAAACTATGGCGGCGGAACTCAAATAATTAAACTAGCCAAAAAAACTATAGTAGCTTCTAACACTTATGTTTCTATATATAATTCCCGGGGACAAAAAATAGAAAAATTTGCACCTTATGGTGAACAATATTCAGATGGTATAAATATCTCAATTGGATATTTGCATAAAAAATATAGCCGGGGACGAACCTTAGTTGTGGGGTCTAAAGAATCTGGTGGTCAAATTCGAATGTATAGTTTAGGTGGAAACCTGGTTCATCCTGGCTGTTTTCCTTATGGCACTGGCTTTAATGGAGGTATTAATATTTCTACTGGAAACGTAACTGGCAGTATAGCTGAAGAAATAGTAGTAGCTCCGGCTAGTAGCGGTGGTCCACATGTAAAAATATTAAATCGAACTTGTTCGGAAATTATGCCAGGATTTATGGCTTATGACGAGGGTTCTAGTTCAGGGGTTAGCGTGGGTGTGGGTGATATTAATGGTGAAGGAAAAGACGAAATAGTTACTGGCCCAGGCAAAGGCCTAGCTCCGCATGTAAAAATATTTAATGCTAAGGGCAAAGTGCTTTCACCAGGATTTTTTCCTTATAGTACAGACAATAAAAGTGGATTATTTATTACAGTAGCAGACATTGATAATAATGGGGTTTATGAGATAATAACTAATAGTTACTCCGAGTTTCAATGATTGGTAGCCCGAGTCCCCTGACGAGGGCATAAAAAATATATGAAAAAATTATTAAGAAAAACAACTAAAAAATCAATTCACTTCCTGTTTCCTTGGATAATTCATTATTTAACTGATGATTATAAAGATCGCAAACATCATTTAGTGGTTGATACAATTTTTAGTACAATGTTAATTGTTGGCTTACTTGTAAACATTAGTTTAATTTACTGGTTTGTATTATTTTTAACTCCAGTTGAATTTGATTTAAATATGGAAGTTGCTCCAGTAATTATTTCTGGTGAGGAAATGAAAATAAAAATAGATTATCATAATCCAAATAAAAAAGTATATAACAGCGAAATTCAAATTAATTATCCAGATGGATTTACATATAAATCTTCAACCCTTCCACCAAAACAAGGAACTGATAATATATTTGCTTTAGACAATTTACCTAAAGATACTAGGGGAGGGTTTGAAATAAAAGGGGATTATCTAGGAGATATTAATACTACTGATCAGATTGCAGGAGTATCTAAATATGAATTTCATGGATTTACAAATTCAGAATTTCATTCAACTAATTTTCAAGTTACAAATTCTACTTTAGAAACCATTATAGAGATTCCGGAAAAAATATTAAGCAATGAACAATTTAATTTAAAAGTAAAATATAAAAATAGTTCTGATCAAACAATAAAAGATGTAAAAGTAGTTTTAGATATTCCAGATAATTTAATAGTAGAGGACAACAAAAAAGAGATTATTATAAAAAAAGTTGATCCATGGGGAGAAGGGGAATTGCTTATTCCAGCTTACTTTCAAAATGTTTATGGTGAAACTTCACAGACTGTAAATATTGCTACCAGCGTTGGAGGATACACTCAAAATAATATTCAAAATTTAGTAGAAGTTTTATCACCCCGCATTGAAGTAGTTTCTTATATAAATAACTCCCCTGCTGCAATTTCAAATTTTGACGAAGGCGTAACCGTTTTCACAGTGGTTAAAAACATAGGTGATGCACCTCTTAGCAATATCAGTGTTACTGGAAATCTTTCTAATGGTACAAACTATAATTGGACTGTCTATTCTCTAGAGCCCGGCCAAAGTAAAACAGTAAGTAATACTTTCTCAGTCCCCTCATCTCTAAATTTACAAAATTATCAATTAATTTATACCACTAAAGCAGAGGGTTTTATCAGCGATTTAAATGTTCAAACTTATTCTACAGAAAGTACATCTTCAGTTAAATTTACTTCCCCTATTAATTTCACAGCCAACTCTGCCTATTATAGTTCAGAAGGTGAGCAAATAGGCTATGGCCCATACCCTTTAGAAGCAGGTAGCGCCACAGCTCTTCGAATTTTTTGGAAAGTGCAGGGGACTACAAATAATCTGAATAACGT
>JBDRII010000017.1:0-20108 GCA_043816085.1 Patescibacteria group bacterium
ATTATTTATTAATAAAAATATTAAAACTGCCCTAGCCGTTGGCCATGCCAGAGGCGTAATCATGTTAACCGCCTCTCAAAGCAAATTGCCCGTGAAAGAATTTACTCCCCTGCAAATAAAACAATCTATCACTGGTTATGGCCGAGCTGACAAACAACAAATCCAAACAATGACAAAGTGTTTACTAAATATGTCAAAAATTCCTAAACCAGATGATGCCGCTGATGCTTTAGCCACAGCTTGCACTGCTGCCTCATTTTTAAACTCACAACTATATGAAGCTTCATAAAATTTTTGTTCTTATTCTATTTTTATTTATCCCGTTTTTTGCATTTGCTGAAGATCAAACAAATACAAACGAAAACACTGAAACCAAACAACTCGCAGTCGTTATAGCTGAAGCTGGTAAAAACAAAAACGTAGCTGTTGGCCGCAGCGTGCTTTTTGATGCTTCTGGCTCTACTGGCCCAGAGGGCGTTGAATTAAAATATGTCTGGGATTTTGGTGACGGTAACATCGTTGAAGGCATTGACGCCACTCATATATATAATAGTCCTGGTACCTATAAAGTTTCTCTAAAAGTAACTGGCAATAAATTTGAAGACGAAGATTCAGTTATCGTTTCAGTAGAAAAAGATTTAATAATATTAATTACTGACACCTCTACCAATGAAGATACCTTAAAAGAACTAGAACAATATGCCCATACTAAAAACATACTACTGGTTACTATTCAAACAAAACGAAAAGAAGCTGACTATTTGGCTGCCAGCAAGTTGGCTCAAAAAATTATCGAACAAGAAGATGACTTGGCCCAGTCTGACCTTATTATCAGCTGGACCGAAGGCAACACTGGCCTTAATGCCCTAACAGAGCTGGCCAACATTTATAAAGAACAAGATGTAAATTTAAAATTTGGCCAAAAAGGCGTGGCTGCTATTACTGAACAAAATTTAAGCGCAGCTGGTCGCATTGCCCAAGGAACCTACAATAATTTGCAACCCAAATATATTGTTCTGACCAATCCAGAATATATTAAAAATATTATCGATGCTAAAACCGCTGATAATGTTATTGAACAATTAAACCAAGCTAAGGCGCCCTATCAAAGAATTGGCATCCATAGCCAAAGAGGCCTGTCTAAATTAAATCCCTTCAATATCATGAGTTATGGCATTAACTACATGGTTAATAAAGGAGTTGGCCTAGATACTATTTATTTAATTTTAGTTCTCCCAATTATTGCTACTATAGTAGCTTTTGCTAGGCAAATTATTGGCATTAAAGCTTTTGGTATTTATATTCCCTCCATTTTAGCTCTAGCCCTATTAATAACAACCTTAAAATATGGCCTGTTTATTTTTGCCTTTCTTATTATCGCCGGAACCCTGGCTCGTTTAATTGCTAAGCGCCTCAAACTACTTTATCTTCCTCGCATGGCCATTGTACTAACAATAGTGTCCTTGGCCATCTTTGGCGTTTATATTGCGGCTGCTTATTTTAACCGTTTAGGTTTTACTGCCGTAGCAATTTTCCCCATTATTATCATGATTCTTATTACTGAAAAATTTATTGAAGCTCAAATTGAAAAGGGCGCCAAAAATGCTACTATTCTCACCCTAGAAACCCTGGCCATATCTATTCTTACTTATTTTCTGGTTTCTTGGGAAACTTTCAAAACCCTTCTTCTAGCCTACCCCGAATTAATCCTTCTAACTTTTATCATCAACTATCTAATTGGCCGCTTTACTGGCCTCAGGCTTCTAGAATATTTTAGATTTAGAAAAATTTTTCAAAATGCCAACAATACTAAAAAATAGAAAGAAAATTTTAGGCATTAATGCCAGAAATTTTTCTTTTACTAGCCCCTCTAACAGCAAAACTGCTTCTAGATTAGCTTTGGATAAATTACAGTCCAAGCAAAAATTAGAAGAAGAGGGTATTCCTGGAGCCAAATTATTTGGAGCCATAAAAACCCGCAGAGAATTATTAAAATTTCCTTGGCACAATCTGCCAGACTCCTTTGCCCTAAAACCCAACTTTGGATTTGGCGGTGAAGGTGTATTAATTATCTTTGGCCGAAAAAAAAATGGAAACTGGATTACCACCCAAAATAAAGAACTTACTCTTTACGATATTATTGATCATGCTAGCAATATCTTAGATGGCAATTTTTCTCTCCACAACGTGGCTGACATTGCGATTTTTGAAGAAAGATTAAAAGTCGCTCCTTTTTTAAAACACCTATCTTACAAAGGCGTTCCTGATATTCGTATTATTGTGTATAACAAAGTTCCGGTTATGTCTATGCTTCGTTTACCCACCAAACACTCCCTGGGTAAAGCCAATGTCCACCAGGGCGGACTCGGCCTAGGAATTGATCTTGGAACCGGTATCACCACTAATGCAATTTGCGGTAATAAAGTAATTGCCAATCATCCAGACCTAAATATCCCACTTTCTGGAATTAAAATCCCGGATTGGGAAAACGTCTTAAGACTAGCCATTAATGCTGCCACTGCCATCAACCTCGGCTTTGCTGGTGTAGACGTTGCTATTGATAAAGACAAAGGCCCAGTAATTTTAGAAATTAATTCTCATCCAGGTCTGGCCATTCAAATAGCCAACCTTACTGGCCTCAGAGAAAGACTAGAAAGAGTAAGGGGTTTAAATATTAAATCCACTGACAAGGGCATTAAAGTAGCTAAACAATTATTCGGGGGGGAAATAGAGCAAGAAATAGAAGAAAAAACCGGCCGGCATATCTTGGGCTTAAAAGAAAAAGTTACCTTAATTGGCAAAAAAGACAAATCAATAGAAGTTGTGGCAAAAATTGATACTGGCGCTGACCTTACTTCTATAGATTTTGAACTAGCCAAAGACCTAGGCTTTGAAGACGCCATCTCTTTAATTGCTGATGAAAAAATTCCCAACAATTTAGATGCCGAAAAAATCCGAAAATTAAAAAAAGACTTAAAACAAAAATTAATTCAAAAAAATCCCGACATAAAAGATCTAAGCATAGTAAAATCTAGCAATGGTCGCACTCTGCGCATTAAAATTCCCGTAGATATCAAAATAAACAATGAAGTTATCTCCACCCAAGCCACAGTTACAAATCGCAGCCACTTAAAATATCTAGTTATTATTGGCAAAAAAAATCTTAAAAAATTTCTAATAGACCCAACTAAACAAAAATAATATGGCATATCGAAATTCAACCCTATCAACCAATTTATTAATTAAGCGCGCCAAAGAATTAGGCGTAGACGTTCGCCAAATTTTTAAAGGTGGAAAATTTTTTGAATTTCAATATAAAAATCATCGTGAATATTTACGCGCTCAAATTACTTCAGCCACTACCTCCACAGCTGACTTTATTTTAAACTACAAAGACATTACCAAGCATTTTTTAACCAGAGGTAAGGTATCGGTCACCCGGGGAGACACCTTTAAAACCAGCGAAACCAAAGAAGCCTTAACCTTTGCTCAAAAAATTGGCTTCCCAGTAATTATCAAACCTATTCAGGGTACTCACGGCGACCTGGTTTTTATGAATATCACCTCTCGCTCCAAATTAAAAACCGCTATTCGAAAATATGCCCGACATAAGAAAAAATTTTTACTAGAAAAACAATTTGAGGGAAATGAATACCGCATCCTAGCTACCAGAGAAAAAGTTTTGGGTATTACTCATCGTGTACCTGCTAATATAATAGGAGATGGTGAACACAACATCTCTGAATTACTTGATTTAAAAAACAACGACCCCCGAAGAGGCGCCTCATATAATTATTCATTAATTAAAATTAAAGTAGATTCCCAGGTAAGAGACACCCTAAAAAAACAACAACTATCACTGGGTTCTGTTCCTCCAGCTGGAAAAACTATATATCTTAGAAAAAATTCCAATCTTTCTACTGGCGGCGACTCTATAGACATGACAGACCAGGTCCACCCCTCAGTTAAAAAAATATGTGTTCAGGCCATCCAGTCAATCCCTGGTCTAGCTTATGCTGGCATCGACTTTATTACTAAAGATGTAACCCGGGAACAAACCAAAAGATCTTACCAAATCATTGAAATGAATGAAACCCCCATGCTTTCTATGCACCACATCCCCTATCAGGGCCAACCTCGTGATGTAGCCGGAGAAATCATCCACTTTCTTTTTCCGGAAATAAAAAAAGGCAAACAACAAAAACCCAAAAAAATTAGCCTAGGCTTAATTGAATCTGTTAATATCGTTTCTCCAGATCAAAAAATTACATCTCTAGAAGCAAAAATTGATACTGGCGCCCACAAAACATCTATTGACGTGTCTTTAGCAAAAAAAATTGGCTACGCTGAAACTTGGGATTGCTTTAAAAAACACTGTCCTAATTATAAAATAACCAAAAAAAACTTTAAAGAAATTCAAAAACAAATCAGCCAAGAAAAGAAAAAATTAATAAAAAAATGCCCAGGTCTTTATGATGTAAAAGTTCTACCCACTGCTTCTGGAGTTACTATCCGGCCTTATGTAAAAATTCAATTTTATCTAAAAAATAAAAAAATTAATTCAGTTGTCTCTATTGCTAAAAGAAAACATATGCAATACCTAATGATAGTTGGCAAAGAAGATTTAACCAACTTTATAATTGTTCCAGAAAAAAACGATTATAACACCCAAAAATAATTTTTATGAACCATAAAAAAATATTATTTATTTTTGACTTTCCCTTGTGGGGAAATGGCAGCGCAACTTTTATGCGTCAACTTATTAAGCACTTACTTCCCTTGGGTTATAAAATCGCTATTGTAGCACCAGACGACAGACAATTCTCCAAACAAGTTAAAATTTATACTGCTAGACCCAAAGTTATCCCTGTTTTTGTTGGACACCCCGAACTACCCTATTCTCCAAAATATAGACAGCTTACTTCTCAAGAATTAAGACGAATAAACAACGCTTTTTCCCGGACAACCCTAAGGGCAATTAAAGAATTTAAACCCGATGTTGTTCATGTTAACCATTTAATGCTTATTGCTTATGCTGGCAAAATTGCTTCTCTCTTTTCTGGGGTCAAATATTTAATTAGTTGCCATGGTAGTGATCTCCACGCCCTAGAAAACGACCCCCGACTTTTTAGAATAACTGAAGCATCCCTAAAAGACGCTCAGTTCATCACCATGAATAGTGCGCCCACTAGAAAATGGTTCACCAAATTATATGGCACTGAATATCAAAGACAGCTTAGAACCATTTCCATTGGTGTCGATCCTGCTGTCTTGCCTAGGGCTTATCAAGTAAAAAGAATCCAAAAAAAATATAATATTAAAAATAAAAAAGTAGTACTTTTTGTGGGTAGACTAACCCCCCAAAAGGGTGTTAAATATCTAATCCAAGCAGCACCCAAAATAAATGGCGAAGTATTTATTATTGGTGATGGTCCAGAAAAAAAAGAATTAGAAAAATTGAAAAGAAAATTAAAAGCTACCAATGTGCATTTTTTGGGATATTTCTCTAAAGATGAAGCTTTAGAATTTCATGCTTTCTATCACATTGCCGATGTTTTGGTTGCCCCCTCTATATGGGAAGAGCCCCTGGGAATAGTAGTTTTAGAAGCCATGGCCTGCAAAACCCCCGTAATAGCCACCAGAAAGGGTGGTATGCAAAAAATCATTCATGATGGACACAACGGCTATCTGGTAAGAGCAAAGTCATCCAAGGATATTGGTGAAAAAGTAAACAAACTATTAAAGAATCCAAAAAAAGCCAAACACATGGGTATAAATGCCAGAAATATGGTTAGAGAAAAATTTGATTGGAAAAAAATTGCCAACTATTTTCATCAATTATACCAAGCAATGCCTGAGCCAGAGTTATTTGAAGAACCAAAATCAATTTTAAAAAAATTAAGTCAAAAAAAATGAAGGCCATAACTTTTTCCATAATTATTCCTGCCTATAAAAGATTAGATCAAACTATTAAAACCATTAATCTACTCGAGGCTTCAAAAAATATAAATGATTTTAATTTTGAAATTATAGTCTCTGATGACTCTCCTGATTTAAAATTAAAAAAATCTTTAAAAAAACTTCCTTATTCTAATATTATCTATACTAGACCAAAAAACCACGGAGTAGCAGCCAACAAAAACCACGGAGCACGCATTGCTAAGGGCTCGATATTAATCTTCTGTGATTCAGACATTGAAGTAGAACCACTTACAATTCACGGCACCCTCAAGGCCTTAAATGATAGCAAGTCTGCAGCTGGAATGGGTGGTCAAGTTTTCTGGAAAAAAAATAACAAAAAAACGACTGAGAGGGATCGTCCACGAAAAGAAGATAGAATATTGAAAATAAAAAACACCAAATATATTGAGGCTATTTATTCAAGATATTTTGCCACCTATAAGGATGTTTTTAAAAAGGTCGGAGGCTATGATGAAAAAGTGTTTAATTATAGAGGCGAAGGCTCAGACCTTTCTATAAGATATTGGCAAGCTGGGTTTCCCTTAACTTATGAGCCCAAAATTAAAGTCTTTCATGTTTATGAAGCACCAGATTCTGTAGCTCTTAGAAAAACTCATCCCGAATTTGGTATTGCCAAGGACTATTTTCTCTTAGCTTATAAATATAAAATGCTTAACACCGACTTTGTTAATTTTTCTAAAACAATTGAAACAAATTTTACAATAAAAAATATAGGGCATCTAAGACTCCTTCAGGGTATTGCTGAAAATCTAGATTTTATTTGTACTTCAACAAAAATTATTAACACTCAAAAATTAAAACCCAAATATAATTTTAAATTTCTCGAAATTTTTTCAGACAAGCCCCTTCTTTTAAAATGTTTAAATAATGCTGAAACAAAATTACATCATTTAAAACAAACAAAAACAATATGAAGAATAAAATTAAAGTTCTAATAGTTGGCGCTGAATTAAATCCCCTGGCAAAAGCTGGGGGACTGGCCGATGTTATGGGATCCCTGCCAATTGCCTTAAAAAAAGAAAATATTAATATAGCTGCCCTAATCCCATTTCACGAAATAATATATAAACAAAAATTAGTTAAAAAGAAAAAAATATTTGATTTTCAGGTCACTTTTGGCAATACAAAAAACTTAGCCCATGTTTGGGAATCATATATTCCAAATACTAAAATAAAATTATATTTATTAGAAAATAAAAAATTTCTAAGTCAAGGCGGGGTATACAAAAACACTACGGTTTGGAACCCCCGCATTAAAAAAACCGCCCAAGAAGATAATGGATATAATATTAAATATTTATTTTTTTCCCAAGCAATTATAGAATTCTTAAAACAACAAAAATCATTACCCAATATATTGCACTTAAATGATTGGCACACTGCTCCAGTGGCCTATTTAGTAAAAAATGATCCTGCTTTAAATAAAATTAAAACCCTATTTACTGTTCATAATTTGGGCAGCAAGGGCAATATGAGCCTGAATATTATTAAATTATTAAATTGGGATTATAAAAAAATATTTAAACAAGAAATTAAAAATAAAAAATCTAAAGCAGCTGTAATCAAATGCGCCCTGCAAAACGCCGATATTATTAATACTGTTAGCAAAACATATGCTAAGGAAATTTTGACTAAAGAATTTGGAGCAGGATTAGAAAATGAAGTCAAAAAAAGAAAAAAAGATCTTCATGGAATTGTAAATGGCCTAGATCTTGTCATGTTCAACCCCCTAAAAGATAAATACTTAAAAACCAATTTCGGAATAAAGTCGCTGCCTAAGAAAAAAATTAATAAAGCTTATTTACAAAAAAAATCAGGTTTAAAAATAGATGAAAATATTCCAATTTTTGGCCTAGTCTCTAGGCTAGCCAGTCAAAAAGGTCTAGACATGTTATTAGAAATTAAAGATGAAATCTGCAAATTAGACGCTCAATTTATTTTTACTGGGACTGGTCTGAAAATCAATGAAAACGGATTTAAAAATATACAAAAAAAATATCCAGACAAATTCTATTACTTAAATGAGTTTAGCGTTCCCTTTGGTCAGCAAATCTACGGTGGAGCCGACATGTTTTTAATGCCCTCTAAGTATGAACCGTGTGGCCTGGGTCAAATGATCGCCATGGAATACGGTACTGTTCCCATAGTCCGAGCTACTGGTGGCCTAAAAGATACAGTAATTGAAGGAAAAACCGGCTTTATTTTTCATGGATATGATTCCAAAAATCTACTGCGAGCAATTAAAAAATCTATTAAAATTTATCAAGATAAAAATAAATGGCAAAAAATTATTAAAGCCGGCATGAGGGCTGATCATTCCTGGAACAAATCTGCTAAAGAATATAAAAAATTATATCTTAAATTAGTAAATGAAAAATAAAATTTCAAATCTATTTACAAAAATTTGCAAAAAATATTCTCTAAATCCAATACACCAAATGAGCACGGCTCGACATTTTTTTGTTTGGCTACTGGAAAACAAAAACCATAATCAATATCTATTAAAAATCAGAAAACAACCAGATCCAAAATACAGAGCAAAATTCATAATAGAAATTACTTTTAATGCATTTTTATCAAAAAAAATAAAAATGCCAAAAAAATTATTTTATTCCTACAAAAAATCTCCTGAATATTTGCTTTATTCCTTTATTAAAGGAGCCCCCTTAAATCACATTTATTTTTTCATAGATCCAAAAATCATAAAAAAAATTAAAAATAGCAAACCAATAATTAATTATCTAAAACTATTACAATCCCAAACAAACTCTTTTTTAAAAATTTGTAAAAAAAATAAAATAAAATTAAAATCCCACTTCTTTAAAGAAAATTATTTATTCTTTAAAAAATATTCAAAAAATTTAAATCTTATTTTTACCAAAAATCAAATAAAACAAATAGAAGAATTTATTATTCAAAACAAAAAAGAATTTAACACTGATTTAGTTCTTGCTCACGGAGACTTTCATCCAAAAAACATTTTAATCACACCCAATAAAAAAATCTCTGTAATAGATTGGTCAGATTTACAATTAAATAATCAATATTTTGATTTAGCATTTTTGTGGTTGTGTTCCTGGAATATTCCAGCTCAACAAAAAATAATTCAAAAAAATATTAAAAATAAAAAATTATTTTATTTAAATATTTTAATATGGTTGCCAAAATACTGTCAAATACTTGAAGACGCCAACCAAGCCGCCCACAAAGAATATCAAAATAAAATTATTAATAGACAACAAAAAGAATATTTACTAAAATTAATACAAGATTCCAAAAAACAATTAAAAAATAAATATGCCAAAATCAACCCAACCAGACATCAGAGAAAATTACATTCATGACCGTTTTGTTATTATTGCCCCAGGTCGATCTAAAAGACCACACACTGTAAAAAAAGAAATTGAGAAACCTAATAAAAAAGACATAGAAAAATGTGTTTTTTGTCCCCCAAATATTGATAAAGAAAAATATTTATACAAAGATGGGAAAGGTAAAAAATGGGATGTCAAAGTAATCCCCAATAAATTTCCTATAGTTTCGGAAAAATTCAAAGAAGCTTACGGTCACCACGAAGTTGTTATTGAAACACCCAAACATGGCCAAGAACTTTTTGAATTTAGTCTTTCTCATATAGAAAAAGTTCTAAAATCTTATCAAGAACGCACCAAAGAGATTAGTAAAGACAAACGAATAAAATATATTTTTATATTTAAAAATAATGGTGGCAGGGCCGGCGCCTCTATTGCCCATGCTCATTCCCAAATTTTTGCCACTGAATTTTTAACCCCCCACATTGTTCAAAAATTATCTCGAGCTAAAGAATATCAGGTTCGCCACGATAAATGTTATTACTGTGAATTAGCAGAAAAAACATCTAAACCATCTTCCAAATTAAATATTTTTTCCGACAAATACTTTTCTGTTTTTACCCCCTATGCCTCTACTTATAATTACGAAGCCTGGGTTATTCCTTTTAGACACGTAGACAATATAGTTTGTCTAAGCGACAAGGAAATCAAAGGTTTTGCTAAAATTATCAAAAATTTACTAACCCAGTTAGACAAAATTGACCTGGCTTTCAATTTTTACTTTCACCAATCTCTAACTGATTCAGATGAACATTTTTATTTTAGAATATGCCCTAGAAAATCTGTCCATGCCGGCATTGAACTTGGCTCTCGTTTAATTGTAAACACTGTGGCACCCGAAGATGCTGCTAAATTTTATCACAAAGGATTTTAATAAACTTTCTCTTGCCCACTTGCAACACATCTCCATTATTTAATTCCAGTTCTAATTTCCAGTCAGTTATTTTTTGATCATTTACCCTAAAACCACCTTGTTCAATCACTCTCTTGGCTTCAGATTTTGACTGAACTAATTTTAATTCCATTAATAAGTCTAATTTTTGCCATTTATTTTTTTCTACTTTTATTTCAGGTATTTCAGTTGGCTGGTCTTTTTCTTTAAAAACTCTAATAAATTCTGCTTCAGCTTTTTTAGCTGCTTCTTCATTATTATAAAGTTTTACAATTTCATAAGCTAGTTTCGCTTTATAATCTCTTGGGCCCAATTCTTGCTCCATTTTTTTAATATCTATTATAGATACATCTGTGCACAGTTCAAAATATCGACCTATCATAGCGTCGTCCAACGTCATAACCTTGCCATACATTTCGTCTGGAGCCTCAGTTAGCCCTATATAATTATCTAGACTTTTACTCATCTTTTCCTTACCGTCTAGCCCCTCTAGTATTGGACACATTATTATATCTTGTTCTTCTTGTTTATATCTCTTTTGCAATTGTCTGCCCATTAATAAATTAAATTTCTGATCAGTGCCTCCAATTTCCACATCCGCTTTTAAGGCAACAGAATCATATCCTTGCATTACTGGATATAAAAATTCTTGTAATGTTAAATCCATGTCATTTTTTAATCTTCTTTTAAATTCCGCTCGATGGCTAACTTGAGCATAAGTAACTTTAGAGGTTAAATTAATTAACTCCTTAAAATCTAATTTAACTAACCATTCCGAATTATACCTCACCTCAATTGTTTTCATATTTAATATCTTGGCTGCTTGTTCAGTATAACTTTTCATATTATTTTCTATCTCTTTGTCTGTTAGTAATTTCCGATCAGAATATCGACCCGAGGGATCGCCTATGCGCGCTGTAAAATCTCCTATTAAAAAAATCACTTGGTGTCCAAGGCCTTGAAACTCTTTCAACTTCTTTAATATTACCGCATGTCCTAAGTGCATTAATGAACCCGTAGGATCAATTCCCCACTTAATACGCAATCTTTCACCAGATAAAAGCCTCTTCTCTAGATGCTTTTTGACTAATACTTCTTCGGTTCCCCTTGTTAACAACTGATTAATTAATTGTTTGTCTGTACTTACTTTCATTATTCAAGTTTACTCTATTTTATTCAAAAAATCAACAAAAAATGTTATCATTAAAGAGTATAGACAAAAACAACAATATTATATATACTGTTTTTCGGTCAATTTGTTAATTAACATTATTAAATATATGCCAATTCTCAAAGTTAGAAGAAAAAAACCCACCCCCGTAACAGTAAGTCGAACTCGAAAAATTCCAGTTCAAAACGGCCCCACCCCCAAGGCCAGAAAAACCAAGGGCAAAAAACAAAGACGAGCGGGTTTTCAAAAAAAACTCCAAATTATTCTAGCTATCATACTTTTTGGATTCATTTCTTGTGTAGCTGTCTTTTTTTGGTTTTCTCGGGGACTAGAAGATCCAGCCAGAATATCTGAAAGACTAGTAGCTGAAAGCACAAAAATCTACGACCGAACTGGCGAAGTATTATTATATGAAACTGGTGGAGAAGTAAGAAGAACATATGTAGCTCTAGAAGATATTCCTGATAACGTAAAAAATGCCACCCTGGTTTTAGAAGACAAAGAATTTTACCACCACCCTGGTTTTAATTATCGTGGATTAATTAGGGCTGTGTGGAAACAAGCCAGGGGTCAATCTGGTGGCGGCTCTGGCATAACCCAGCAATTTGTAAAAAATGCCGTAGTGGGTGATGATCATACTTATACTCGAAAATTAAAAGAATTAATTTTCTCAGTTCGTCTTGAAAGAAAATATTCTAAAGACGAAATATTTGAATTTTACTTAAATGAAATTGGATATGGCGGCGTCAATCACGGCATCGGTGCTGCTGCCCAAAGTTATTTAGGCAAAACGCCTTCCGAGCTTACTTTGGCTGAAGCTGCCATGCTGGCCTCTCTTCCTCAGCGACCGACTTTTTACTTAAATAATTTAGATGAATTAAAGTGGCGCAGAAATCATGCTTTAGATGAAATGGTCAAAGAAAATTTTATTACCGAAGACGAGGCTGAAATAGCTAAATTAGAAGACATGTATATTTCTGAATCAATCCAAGATATAAGGGCACCCCACTTTTCATTATATGTCCGCAGCTTACTTGAAGAAAAATATGGATCCAACGTAACCTCTCAGGGACTAAAAGTATACACCACCCTAGACTGGCCCAAACAAGAAATTGCCGAAGAAGCTGTTAGAAACGGTATGGACAAAGTAAGAAGCTATGGTGGCTCTAATGCAGCCCTGGTGGCCATAGACACCCACACCGGCCAAATCCTGTCCATGGTGGGCTCATATGACTACTTTGCCGACGATTATGACGGCCAGGTTAATGTAGCCCTTTCTCCTCGTCAGCCCGGATCCTCCTTTAAGCCAATTGTTTACGCCACAGCTTTTGCTAAGGGATATACACCTGATACCATGCTTTTTGATTTAACCACCAACTTTCCCACAGACGGTCAAGAATATATTCCTCATAACTATGATAATTCTACTCGCGGGCCAGTTTCCATGAGAAACGCCCTGGCCAATTCTTTAAACATCCCAGCTGTAAAAACATTATATCTAGTTGGAGTAGACAACGCCCTAGACTCAGCTGAAGCCCTCGGTTATTCCACCCTTAAAGACCGCGAAACATATGGTCTGGCCCTAGTGTTGGGTTCTGGTGAAGTAAAATTAATAGACCACACCTCTGCTTTCGCTACTTTTTCCCGTGAAGGAGAAAGACACACGCCTGGTGCAATTTTAAGAATTGAAAATCAAAAAGGAGAAACAATTGAAGAATGGAAAGACCGGGCAGAACAAGTTTTTGATAAAATGGCAGCCAGATCTCTAAACAACGTTTTGTCAGACTCTGGCGCCAGAGGATCAACCTTTTCTAATTTAAACCTACCAGACAGGCAAGTAGCAGCTAAAACCGGCACCACCTCTGACTATAGAGATGCCTGGACCTTGGGATATACCCCCTCTCTAGCTGCTGGCGTTTGGACTGGCAACAACGACAACAGCACTATGGCAGGTGGCGCAGCCGGCCTTGTAATTGCCACTCCGATTTGGAATGAATTTATGAGAAAAGCCACTGAAGGATCACCAGTGGAAGATTTTCAAGACATTGAAAAAGCCGACACCAACAAAGCTATTCTTCTGGGTAGTATTGGCAATACTGAAACTAAAAAAGTAGACAAAGAAACTGGTAAAGTTATTCCCGATGATTGTTTAGATACCTATCCCAAAGAATATATAATTGAAAAAGAATTTAAAGAAATTCATAATATTTTATACTACCTAGATAAAGATGACCCTCGTGGACCCATACCATCTGATCCAGCCAGCGACCCAATGTTCTCTTCTTGGGAAGGAGCAGTTAATGGTTATGCCCAGGGTAACCCCACCGAATATTTAACCGAAGAAATGGAATATGAAAATTGTAGTCTGCGCGATTCCAAAGAACCACCAACCATTTCCCTCTCTTATCCTCAATCTGGTGTTAAATATAATTCTTCTACTTTTATGATTATGTCTAGTGTAAAAGCTGCCGAGTACAGAAAATTATCTAAGGTTGAATATTATATTGATAATAATTTAGTTGATGTTCAATCTCAATCTCCTTGGCAATCTAATTACACGGCCAAAGACTTAACTACTGGCAACCACACCCTAAAAGCCATTATTTATGATGATACATTAAACACTGCCTCATCCTCGGTTTCTTTTGAATACTCAACCGGTAAAAAGAAGGAAGAGAAAGAAGAAGAATAAAAATTTAATTTTAAACCTTAAATTTAATTACCCTCACTTCATTATTTAATGATTCTAATATTTCTTTTTCTGAAAATTTAATTTCTTGAGCTAAAACAGAATTATTTATTTTAATAAATAAAGTGCTGTTTTTTATATACGTTGTTTTAATTTGGTTAACAGCCTCTTGTCCAAACCTCTCTTTAATAAACCGTAAAAAAACACCTATAGTATCACTAGCTTTTACTTGATTATAAATACCAGCCTTATGAAGCGACTGATCTAACAAATTTTTATCAATCTTTTGCACCTTTTATTGTTTAATGGGCATCACAATATATATATAATCGTTTTCCTCCGTGTCTGGTAAAAAAACTCCCGGGTTACCATTGTCAATTATTTTTAAGACAATTTTTTCTGAATTAATGTTTACTAAACCATCTAATAAATATCTATAATTAAAAACTATATCATTATCTTCTCCGCTAATCTCGGCTGAGATTTTATTTTTATTTTCTCCCAACTGAGTATTAACAGCGCTAACCACTACCTCTTCATTGTCTTTAGAAAAATATAAATTCACGTCATTGATTCCAGATTTTGAAAATAAACTAGCTGTTTTTATTACTTTAATAAATTCTTCTCGATTCATCACAATTTTAGTTTTTTCATTATTTGGAATTATTTGTTTATAATCTGGATATTCCCCTTCAATTAATCTTGAGGTAATCATTACGTCGCCCAAGTCAAACATTATTTGATTATCACTTAAAAACATTAAAAACCTTTCTGGTTTGTATATTGAACAAATTCGAATAACCTCTAGTATGGTTTTTTGAGGGACAATTACATTTTTTTCTTCATCTTCTTCTGATTTACAACTAAGTTTCTTTTCTGCTAAACGATAACTATCAGTAGCCGCCACCACTAATTTATCTTTATTAAAATTTAATAAAACCCCTGATATTTCCGGCCTGGTTTCATCAAGAGACGCAGCAATTGAAACATTAGAAAAGGCTTTTATTATATCTTCGCTTGTACACTCATAACCATTTTTTTTGTCTATTTCTGGAATTATTGGAAATTCATCTACTGTCTCTCCTTTAATTTTTGTCTCTTGTTTTCCAGATTTAATAACTACCTCTTTTCCTTCTAGTTCTACATCAACATTCCCGCCAGATAATAAATTTATATAATTACTAAAAATACTTGCTGGCACAGTAAATTTTCCCTCTTGTTCAATTTTTGCCCGAATATTACAAACCACACCAATTTCTAAATTTGTAGCAATTAAAGACAATAACCCATCACCAGCCTTTAATAAAATATTATTCAAAATTAATAAGTTAGTATTCTTAGAAGCAATATTACTTACAATCCCCACCCCTTGATTTAAGTTTTCCTGAACGCATTTTAATTTCATATTATTATATATTTATTTAATTTATAATTAATAGTTACAATAAGCCCTGTTGATTTGTGTATAACACAATTTTCAACAAGATTTATTAGAAAAAATAAGTTTTTTCATCACCCAACCCATGAATATTCTGTGCTTATCTTTGTGTATAAATTGTCAAGAAAGTTTTTGATTTTATTTTTGATTTTTTGTGAACATCTTACCAACAACTTATTAACCATTATAAATTCTTTGTTTAATTAGAATTATGTCTTGTTGTAATTTTTCATTCTCTTCTAATTCTTTAGAAATTTTTGTATAAGCATGCATGGCAGTAGTGTGGTCCCTTCCACCCAACTCTTGTCCAATATTGGGATAAGAAGATCGCATTTCTTCCCTCATTAAATACATAACAATTTGTCTGGGCACCACTAATTCTTTTTTTCTGCAATTTCCAGTTAGATCGGGAATTTTAATATCAAAATAATCTGACACTGTATTAAGAACTTGTTTAGCAGTTAATGCCCCCTGTTTTGGTGCTTTAGAAATAGAAGATAAAATATTTTTTGTAGACTCTAAATCAGGCTTTTTGCCGGTTAATTGGGTAGAGGCAATTATTTGATTTAAAGCACCCTCTAATTCCCTAATATTACTATGCACATTAGAAGAAATATAAGTAATAATTTCATTGTCTAATTCAAACTCTTTTTCTAGACATTTTGACTTTAAAATAGCCATTCTGGTCTCTAAATCAGGAGAGCCAACATCAACTATCATTCCCCACTCAAACCTTGATATTAACCGGTTTTCTAACGTGGGAATGGCCTTTGGTGGTCGGTCTGAACTTAAAACAATTTGTTTATTATTTTGGTGTAAATGATTAAAAGTGTGAAAAAATGCCTCTTGGGTTTCTACTTTTCCAGCTAAAAATTGAATATCATCAATTAAAAGCACATCTACAGAACGATATTTATTTTTAAACCCATCTACAGTGCCTTTTGAAATAGAATTAATAAATTCTGTGGTAAATGTTTCACAAGGAACATATAAAACTCTTTTATCTAATGAGCCCCTAATAACTTGGTTACCAATAGCTTGCATTAAGTGGGTTTTGCCTAGGCCCACATCACCATAAACAAATAGGGGGTTGTAAACAGTCCCTATTTTTTCTGAAACGGCTTGGGCTGCAGCATGGGCCAATTCATTCTTTTTGCCCACTACAAAATTTTCAAAAGTATATCGAGGATTTAAGCCAACTTCTTGAGCTTTTTTTAAAACAGCTGTTTGGTCGGCTTCCTCTTTGGTTTTATCATCAACGGCCCCTTCTTTGTTTAGATCCCTATTTACAGCATTTTTTACCGGAGAAACCTTGTATTTTACATTTATTATATTGTTTTCAGACGAGCTTTGGAGGGCTCTTAATATTTTTGGGTGATATTTATTTTCTAACCAGGTTTTAGTAAAAGTATTTGGAACACCGACCACAATTGTGTCTGTCTGGGCATCTAAAATAAAAGTATTTTTTAGCCAAGTAGTAAAATTTGCTTTTGACAAAGAGACTTCTAATTCCCCCAGTACTGCTTGCCACAATTGGTTGGTATTCATGTTGATCTGTTAATTAATAATTATTTTGCGTCTATTGAATATAACACACTTCCACCCTTCTTAGAATAAGACTAACCTCACTGCTTTGTGAACATTATGTGGATGGCCTGTGTATATTTATTAGGAAGGGGTCGTGATTGACAAATATTGTAGATTTTGGTATTTTATACTAGATAATTTATTAAAAACTTTATGCCCAAGAGAACCTATCAACCAAAAAAGAGACAAAGAAAAAGAGAACACGGTTTTTTAAAAAGAGCGGCCACTAAAACTGGAAAAAGAATTTTAAAATCCAGAAGAGATAAAGGAAGACAGCGTCTTTCTCATTAAATATGCTTCCCCGGAAAAATAGATTAAGGCTCCAAAAGGACTTTACATATATTTTTAAAAAGGGCCGTACCATAAATTCATCAGCCCTATTAATAAAAAGCATCAAAACACAGGCGCCCAACAATCGCTTTGGTATTATAATATCAAATAAAATTTCAAAAAAAGCAGTTGAACGAAATAAAATAAGACGAAGAATAAAAAGTTGGATTAATAAAAATCAAACTAAAATAAAAAAAGGTTTTGACATCATCATTATTACAAAAAAGAATATATTAAATTATAGTTATCTAGAAACAGAACAAGAGCTATTACAAATGTTTAAAAAAACTGGATTAATAAAATAATGTTTAAAAAAACTTTATTATATCTTATCAAAATATATCAAAAAACAATTTCTCCCGATCATGGTATTTTTTCCGAAATAACTATTTATAAATGTAAATATTTTCCCACCTGTTCAGAATATACATATCAAGCAATTTCAAAATATGGTATTTTAAAAGGAGCGTCAAAGGGGGTTTTCCGCATACTACGATGCAATCCATTTTCTAAAGGCGGAGTTGATTTACCCTAATTAATAAATAATAAATAATATGATCGAATTATTCTATACTGCTTTATACGAACCATTGTTCAACGCCCTAATTTTCATTTATGATTTTTTACCCTTCAAAGACCTGGGCGTGGCTATTATAATTCTTACCGTTTTCATAAAAACAGTTTTGTTTTGGCCCAATTATAAATCTTTAAAGGCTCAAAAAAAGCTACAAGAAACCCAGCCAGCCTTAGAAGAAATTAAGAAAAAATATAAAGACGACAAAGAAGAACAGGGTCGCCAATTAATTGAATTTTATAAGAAAAACAAGGTAAATCCCTTTTCTTCGTGTTTGCCCTTATTAATCCAATTGCCCATTTTAATTGCCTTATATCGGGTGTTTTTTAGTGGTATAGTGGTTGACCCAGACACAGGTATTATTATTTCCGATCAGCTTGCTCATTTATATGGATCTCTAAGAGACATTTATTCTGCCACTGCTTTAAATACCACCTTTTTAGGAATTGTAGATTTAACTAAGACTCATAATATTGTATTAGCAGTACTGGCTGGTGCAGCTCAGTTTTTTTCATCAAAATTATTATCCAGTAAAAAAGCTCCAATTAAAACCAAGGGTAGTAAAGATGAAAATATGACTGCCATGATAAATAAACAAATGCTTTATTTCATGCCAATCATTACTGTGGTGTTTGGTTATCAATTTCCAGCTGGCGTAACTCTTTATTGGCTGACCAATACCCTCTTCACCCTAGGACAACAAGTTATTATGTTAAAATTTACTGGAAAAAAAGACAAAGATAACAAACCGGAAATTATCCCAGCTAAAAATAATGAGATTACAAAATAAACAAATTCTTAATCTGCCAGTTTATACCAGGTCTGATGATTTTTTAGGACGAGTATCTAGCTTTGAAGTTGATTCTGAAACGCGTTTAATAGTTAAATATTATGTTGGTTCATCTTCTTTAGTTAGAAAAATTATAAAAGACGAACCAGAACTTATTATTAATGACGCTGCGGTCATAGAAATTAGTGAAGAAAAAATGACCGTCAAAGACAGCGTGATTAAACAAAAAATTAACGAAGAAGAACAAAGCCCAGCCCAAGAAGCAGCCGTGCCCACCCTAAACTCAGAGATAGACCAGGGTTAAGTCTCTTTTATTTTTCCCATTATTTTTAAATAAAACATCTAGCCGTTTATGTGGAAGATGCTTTTTTATTTTATTTGGCCACTCAATTACGCACAAAGTAGCGGGATCATTTAAATATTCTTCTAAGCCCAGTTTAGTAAAATTAACATTCTTCTCTAAACGATATAAATCAACGTGCACTAATTTTTTATATTTTTTATGTTTAGCTTCATAAATTTTAAAAATTAAAAACGAGGGACTTGTGATAGTATTAGATACTTTTAAGGCCTTGGCAATGCCTTTTACTAGCGTTGTTTTTCCGCTGCCCAAATCACCCCACAGACAAATTAAATTATTTAATTTAATATTGCGCCCACATTCCTGGGTTTGAGCGCTAGAATTAGATTGACAAATCACTTTTTTCATGATATACTTATTATAATCAAATCAAAATAAAAAGCAAAAATGGCTAATAATAAAATTGAAAAACTTCTTGAAGAAGCTGCTATTAAAAAGGCTTCGGATTTGCATTTAAAAGTTGGTCAGCCACCGATTCTAAGGATCGATGGCGTTTTAAAACCCATTGAAAAAGAGGTGTCATTAACCAGCAAAGACGTCTTAGATTTAATATGTAGCATCACTGAAAAACACCAGCAAGACAAGTATATAAAAAATAAAGAACTTGACTTTTCTTACGAAATAAAAGACATTGCTCGTTACAGAATTAATGCTCATTGGGAATCTGGTAACCCCAGTTTAGTGGCCAGGGTTATTGGTATAGATGTGCCCACCATGGAAGAAATCATGATGCCGGAAGTGGTATATGATTTAATGAATTCCAAGCAGGGCTTAATATTGGTAACTGGTCCAACTGGTAGTGGTAAGTCCACCTCCTTGGCTGCCATGATTGACTATGTTAATAAAAACCGAAATTTACATATTGTTACCTTAGAAGATCCAGTTGAATTTGTTTATCAGCAAAACAAATCCTTGATCCGGCA
>JBDRII010000018.1:0-5131 GCA_043816085.1 Patescibacteria group bacterium
GTTTTGTCCTTTAGCGGTGTTTTTTCTTTTTATACTCTAATTTTTTCTTCAAATTATCCATAAAGATGATTTTCTCCTTAGCTGTTTTCTTCAATAATACAGAACAAGTTTTAACATAGGGACTCATTACATATTTTAACTTATTATTCTTGTATAAATACTTCACTAATGAATAAAAATCGCCATCACTACTGATGATCAATACTTTGTCATACTTCTTATAATCAATCATTGTCTGCAAAACTAAATCAGCGTCAATATTGCCCTTAACTTCTCCCTTATCATCAGACAAAGTCGGTTTAAAAATCAAAACATAACCAACTTCTTGTAAAAAAGAATACAAATCTTGATTAGATGGAATATACCCAATAAATAGATATGCCTTAGATACACAATATTTTTCTTTAAGGTAAATTCTAAATTTTTTATAATCCAACTTCCACCCTAAACTTAGTATACCCAAATTAAGATTCTGACTGTCTATAAAAGCATAATTGTTTTCTTTTTTCTTCTTCATATTTATTATTATATCATAAAAAAACACCGCTCCATTAATTTACTTATAGTTTATCTTAGGGTTGGAAAATCTCCTTGGGTAAAAAACGGACCTGCTGGACTTCTGGGAATTGCTTTACTGTAGCTTCAATCTGAAACCATAAGATTCCCACCCGGCAGGAACCGCCAACCGTTCTGTTTTTAGAATCATCAAATTCAAGTGTTAAAATTCCGTCTTTTAACAAGGCGCCTTTCAGTAAAAGGCCTTCCAACGGATATTCAGTGTCAATTCCTTGGGCCAGTTCTTCTTCGGTGAGTTCACCTAAAAGTAAAAGTTTTACGGCATCCTGAATCGGCGTTTGAGTGATTGAAATTTCTCTCTCAACTGCTACCAATCCATTTCTACTACAAGCCGTATTGCCCCATTCGTCTCTGTCTAATTCATAATTATAGTAATACAGTCTTATTGTTCTTGTTTCCGGGCAGGCTGCAAAATCGCATTTGGGAGCAATTCTGCCAACATAAGAACCATCCGAACAGAGTTTTGCATCCATTGTACAAACAACAGGATCTACTGACGATCCGTTAATTATAAATTTTAAACCCAGCCAAATCCCAGCCAAAACAATTAAAATTAATAAAATAATTAAAATTTTGTGATTCATGTATTTTTATTATATCAAAAAAACCGCTCTTCTTTTTCTTTTGTTTGCTGGCTGTATGGGACGAAATTGGAACTAAAATTCAGGAATTAGAACAACATATTCATATTCCAGATCTAGCAAAATAAATTGATTTTGTTGGTTGGATAATATTAGAATCTATTTCTTTACCTTATAATGTAATTGTAATATATCGTCCTTAAGTTTTCTAATTTTGATTAAACTAAGCCTTTTAATAAAATTATTGTCTGCAAACAAAGGAATCCCTTCTCCTAATAATACAGGCTCTATATTAAGTATAATTTCATCTAGTAAATTTGCTTTCATAAACAATGAATTTATTTCAGCTCCACCAGTAACAATAATCGTTTTGTGTCCTTTGTTTTTTAATATCTCTATGGCTTCTTTCCCAGAATTTGCTAAAATATATCCCTTTTCTAATTCTTGATTAGTATTCTTAGATAATATAACTCTGTCTGCATTCTTAAATTTGTGAAAACCATATTCAGTCCCCCATGCCTTCACTGTATCATATGTTTTTCTTCCTACAATAAAATTATTATGTTTATTTACCAAATCAACAAAAGACAGCCAATTCTCATGAGAAAGAAAATCTTCATCTCTTGATTTGCTGGCAATAAAACCATTAAGTGACATTGCCATACTTAATAATATCTTCATATAAATATTCTACCACCAAAAAGTTCTAACGTCCACAAAGGGTATAAAAAATAACCGCATAGATAAACGGTTATTTTACTAGCTGGCCGTATGGGACGAACTTGGAACCTTTTTACATAATTACCAACAAGAATAAAAGGCTCCTGACCACATTTTATTTTAATACTTCTTCTTTTAATTCAGGAAACTCTTCTGTCTTCATTCCGCCAAAAGTGAAATGACCTTTATTAGTAAATTCTTTTATTTGAATGTTCTTTAATTTAGATCTTAATTCTTCAGTACTTGCCAAGATATCCTTATCATCGTCGGTAGAAACAAAAATGGTTATGCCTTTTGTTCTACTAATCATATCTTCATTAATTTCAAAATCAAAAAATCCTGTTTTTAAATCGTGATCCGAATCAAGATAAGGAGCAACTAAAACCACTTTGCCAACTTTTACTTTATTCTCACTTAACCACCTAATCAAAAAACCAGCTCCACAGCTATGACCTATTAGAATTGTATTCTCATCAACTTGGAATTTATTAAAAACAGAAGCCCATTTCTCATAAACTGGCTCATAGGGTTCAGGCAATTCAGGAGTTTGGGCTAAAATATCATTAAGAATTAACTGTCTTTGAATCCAAGGGATCCAATGTTTATTAGATTGGGCAGAGCTTTTGGGATTATAATATTCTTTTTTAGAAGGCATTCCATGGAGAATGATTGCAGTTTTCATAATTTTAAAATAATTTTTAAACACTGCGGTCTATCGAACCGCTACTAACTCGTGCTGGCCGTATGGGACGAACTTGGAACCTTTTTAAGATCATCTTCCTTAAAAAAATTATAACATTAAAGTAAACTATCATCATCGTCAGGATAAGTTACCCCATCTTTTCTAGTATTCCTTTCTATCCTATTTAATAATTTTACTATTTCGTTTATCTTCCAATACCAAGTAACTATTTTTCTAATTAATATAAATAAAATTATTAATGAAACTATAAATACAGTCCCCCACATAATAATTGTTTCTATATCCATATTTTTTATTTATTGTTTTTAACTATTATTAAATTATATTTTTATCCAAAATGATAAACTCTTCCTACATTGAATCGTGCTGGCCGTATGGGACGAACTTGGAACAATAATCCAACGATAAAAAAATTATATTTATATTCCTAACTTAAAAACTAATTAGCTTTTAATCCCTTTATAAATTCATACGAAGGACCAAGCAACATACCAAAAGCAAAAAACCAAATTATTTCAGTAAATGGAATATCAAATATTCTTAAATCTAAAGTAGTATTATATAAAAGCCAGCCTTGTTGCAGTAATTGCTCACTATTTAATATCACCCCACGTAAGATAA
Source organism: Patescibacteria group bacterium (assembly GCA_043816085.1). Taxonomy (GTDB): domain Bacteria; phylum Patescibacteriota; class Patescibacteriia; order UBA9570; family JAHJKD01; genus JBDRII01. The sequence goes on from JBDRII010000018.1 coordinate 3,202, forward strand.
CATAAGAAACGAAAACGATCAAAGACATAAAGAGTCCGCTTAATAGAGAATTAACTAAAAATCCCCTCTTCCGAACTATAATATATAAAGCCCCAGTAATAAAACCTATTGAGGTAGCAAAAATTGAATTAACGCCAATAAAAAATAAGAGACAAGACACAGCTAAACTAATAAAGGATAATCCTAAAAAAGCAGGTATCGCATTAAAAAACTTCTTTTCTTCTAATAGAACTCTTTTGTCAAAAAACACCCTATAGATTACTGCTCCAATACCAGCCACAGAGAAGCTAAATAAAAGGTCTTCCAATAAAATACCAACTGGTCCAATATTAATTGATAAAATACTGCCTGGATTCCAATAATCTTGAAAATAAAATATTTCACCTATTGTTCCGGCGAATAAAAACAAACAACTCATTATTAATTGTTCTTTCCTGGTTCTCTTGCTAAAAATAAAAATTAGCGACCAAACAAGTATAAAGGGTATAGTCAAAATAAAATAAGCATAATGAAAATCAATAATAACCATAAATTAATTTTACCACTAAAAAGTTCTAACGTCCACGATCCCTATTAAAAATAACCGCATAAATAGGCGGTTATTTTAGTGGCTGGCCACCTCGGTCCAGATTAATAACAGATGAGACCGTTGAGGGCTTTCTTGGGATATTTAACTACACTCACCCAACGCACCTCGGTCGCTATAATTTTACCATAAAGGAGACAAATGAAACAGCATAAAAGGGATATTATTGTGTCTTATTTGGGCGAATAGTTATTTATTCATCAATTCCATTTTTTTTCGAATAAAGGCAGGGATTTCAAATTCTTTCTTTTTTAGTTTGGGCTGTTGTATTTCTTCTAATTCTGGTCTTGGCTTTGCTTTCTCCTTACTTAATCCGGTAGCAATAACAGAGATCCGAATTTTATTTCCTAAAGTATCGTCTCTAATAGCTCCAAAGATAATATTAGCTTCGGGATCGACTGATTTGGTTAGCACCTTGGCTGCCTCTTCTACTTCTCGCATACTCAAATCTTCTCCACCAGTCACATTAAATAAAAGTCCTGAAGCCCCCTCTATGGAATAATCTAATAAAGGACTAGCCAGAGCTAACCTAGCTGCTTCCGAGGCTCTATCGTTTCCGCTGGCTTTACCAATACCTATTAAAGCTAAACCAGAATCTCCCAAAATGGCTTTTAGGTCAGCGAAATCTATATTAATAATACCGGGAATAACTAAAAGATCTGAAATAGTTTGGACGCTTTCTTTAATGATTTTATCTACTGTTCCGAAAGCCTGCTTGACTCCAGTTCCTCGCTTAATCATTTGAAAAATTCTATCATTGGAAATGATAATTAAAGAATCTACATTATTTTTTATGGCTCGGATCCCTTTTTCAGCAATATGTTGACGCTGAAGCCCCTCAAAACTAAATGGTTTAGTAACTATTCCTACAGTTAGGGCCTTTAATCTTTTAGCTGCTTCAGCAATAATCGGAAAAGCTCCGGTGCCGGTGCCACCTCCTAAACCAGCGGTAATAAATACTAAATCTGCTCCCCTTAGTAAATCTTGAATTTTATCTCTTTCATTTTCTGTTGCCTTTTTTCCTGTCTCTGGATTCATACCAGCACCTAATCCCTTAGTAACCGAACGGCCAATCCGAAGCTTTTTGATTCTCTTATTTTCCAAAGTACGTAAATTTTGAACATCAGTATTAATAGCTAAAAAATCGACTCCCATAATTTGAGAAGCCATCCTATTAACACTACTACACCCTCCGCCGCCAAGACCAACTACTTTTATATTAATCTGTGGAATAATTGAAAAAACCCCAGGAGCCCCTCCCCTTCCTCTTGACGAAGAAACCTGGCCCTCCTGAGGTTTTTTAATAGAATCTAAAGTTTCCATTTTATTAACCCTCAAAATTCC